>JAVHYG010000020.1:0-10442 GCA_031119195.1 Rickettsiella sp.
TGGCCGCATTAGAGGATAAACAACGAGCAGAGCATGTTTTAAGTGATAAACAAGCCAATATCGATTACGCAAAGGCAATGGCAGAGTTAGCGCAAGCGGTGGGGCAATTACAAGCAATTGCTAAATTAAAGAAAAAAGCAACTGGGAAACGTTAGTGATGAAAAAATCGGGTTGTTTAGATCTTATACTTGGATTTTCTATAAACAAAGCTATCCTGTAATGACGGCTCGTCCGCGAGTAAAGACCGGAGCTTTTTAACAATGAAATCAAGCAAATTAAATCGCGATAAAAATTCACTTGATGTCATCATTCTGGCGGCTGGTCGTGGCAAGCGTATGCATTCGAATTTGTCTAAAGTATTACATGAGCTTGCTGGAAAGCCGTTACTACAGTATGTTGTAGAGACGGTTAGTCAATTAAACCCACATGCTATTTATACAGTCTACGGAAATGGTGGAAGCCAAGTACCTGATTATTTAGCGTATTTAGATGTCATCTGGGTAAAACAAAAAAAAATTTTAGGTACGGGCCATGCTGTTGCACAAGCAATCCCAAAAATCGAGAATGAAGCTAGCCAAGTGCTAATTTTGCTAGGAGATACACCTTTAGTTAATATTACTACTTTAAAAAAATTAATTCACCACACCAATTCTAATGAAATCGGTTTGATTACCGTAATCACGACGCAACCTTTTGGTTTAGGTCGAATTTTACGTAATAAACAAGGAAAAGTAATTCAAATAGTTGAAGAAAAAGAAGCAACATCTGAGCAAAAAAAGATACAAGAAGTAAATAGTGGGATTTTTTATGTTCCCTTAAGATTATTAACACAATGGCTTCCAAAACTTAAAAAAATGAATGCACAAGGTGAATATTACTTAACGGATATTATTGAAATGGCAGTTCAAGAAAAGATTAATGTGAAAACGGTTTTATCTGACATTGAAGGCGAAATGCAAGGCGTTAATGATAGAGTACAGCTTGCCAAACTTGAACGCTATTATCAACAAAAGCAAGCAGAAAACCTGATGTTGAAAGGATTGACTTTGCGAGATCCAAGTCGTTTTGATTTACGCGGCGAATTGGTGGTTGAAAAGGATGTGATTATCGATATCAATGTCATCATAGAAGGAAAAAACAGGATTGGAACAAATAGTTTCATTGGACCAAATACAACACTGAAAAATGTAGAAATTGGTACAGATGTAAAAATTAAAGGTTATTGCGTAATAGAAGATACTGTTATAGGTGATAATTGTATTATTGGTCCTTTTGCGCGGATTCGGCCGGGCACAATGTTAAAAAATAATGTTCACGTCGGTAACTTTGTTGAAGTTAAAAATAGCGAAGTTCAAGCAAAAACAAAGATTAACCATCTCAGTTATATAGGCGATGCAACTATTGGACAAAATGTAAATATTGGCGCAGGTACTATTACCTGCAATTATGATGGTGTTAAAAAACATCCCACTACTATTGAAGATGATGTATTTATTGGTTCGAATACATCGTTGGTTGCTCCTATTCGAGTAGGCAAAGGTGCAACGATAGGCGCCGGGTCTACTTTAAACAAAAATGTTCCTGCAGAAAAACTAACCCTTAACCGCGCAAAAACCCGGACCATCACGAGTTGGAAACGTCCTAAAAATCAAGCTAAAAGCTAATTTTTTGTACTATAAAAATAGGCTTCTGACTATTTTTTCTAACTATTAGGGTAATATTTTTCAATTAAGTTATTAAGAATAGCAATAGTTTCTGCATCGGGTTCACCCGAATAATTACTTGATCTAAAATGCATTTGGAAAGCTTGCAATATAGTCGTTGTTTGTTTATCTAGTTCACCTGTTATTTGGATGCCATAGCCATATTTTAATAAATTTGTTTGTAATTGCTTAATATCAAGTATATTAGTATGATTTTCCATTTCTTTTTTAACTGCTTTTTGATCAAACCATGCACCAATTCCATTAGCATATAGTTTTTCCCATGGAAATAAAGGGCCTGGATCAACCTTTCTTCCAGGAGCTATATCACTATGGCCAATAAAACGGGTTGGAAAAATTTGGTAGCGTTCAACAATAATTTTCGCTAATTCAATAACGCTTTCGATTTGATAATTAGTAAAAGGGTACCACTTGCGTATCCCCTCTTCATCTTTATAACCCAGATTAACAATTTCTACACCAATGGACGTATCATTAAGATTTGTCCTATTTTGCCATGTGCTAATGCCTGCATGCCAAGCACGTTCTGATTCTTTAACAAGTTGGAAAATTCTGCGTTCTTTATTTATATTTGTTTCTGGAATCAAATAATGTGCACTTACCGGATTTTTAGAGGTTCCATCCGTTAAAGTTTTTAATGACTTATCAAGATCTTCGGCTGTGTAGTGCAAAACTAAAAAGAAAACACGTTGGTTGTAATTAGGCGAAGGGTGAGTTTGATCGATAATTAAATCATCGCTACAAGTTTGCATTTCATTACTCCTTATTTTTATGCTAATTTTATTATACCTTATTTGAACGAATAATATCCCACCAATTTTCTTTTAAATAATCGATTAAAACTTTAGGATCCGATTCAACAAAATTTTTTTTGATGTTCACTAATAAGGATTGTTCGACCTGTTTGTCAAGATTGCTTAATAAGATTCCACCGATATGCGGTGGTGCACATAAAATAAGTTGTTTATAGTCATTATTATCTAGCCCTTTTTTCAATAAATCAGCTAAATTTTTTGTGAAGCGAGCCAATTCTACATCATGGGCACTAGTCGTTGCTTGATAAGCGCCTTTCGCAGAATGCATAGTTTGGTAGTGACCGGGTCTGTCTGAAACTAAGTCTATGTCTTTTAATTGTGCATTTGGATTGTCTAGACATTCCAAGAGATCTAGTTTGTGCTCCTTGGGTTTATAAGAATAAATATGGGCTAGACTGCTATTTAAACTGATAACCCAAATCATCTTGTTAAATCTCCTTTAAAAGTAAAGTATAGCAGGCTCTTTACTCATTGTACTTAAAATTGCATAACCGCAATTTTAAGTATTTTTTTCGCGATGGAGATTTTTGAGGAAAAATCGCGATTTTCCTGAAATGACATGCACAAGTTTTGCATGTACATCATGTGATGGAATAGGGCTAACAATGAATGAAAAAAGTTCGTAGCTTTAAATACGAGTGGTATGTGGATTAAGGAAATAAAGGAGATGCTTGCCATCCACCCAATAAGCTTTCAATTTTCTTTCCAATCGTTAATGCGAGGACATCATGCCAAGGTTTAGTAATGACCTGCAAACCAATCGGTAAACCCTCTGAAGAAGTGCCACAACGTATGCTTAAAACTGGCCAACCCATCAAATTGTAAATATTTAAATAACTGAAATCATGTCCTTCAATAAAAGCTCGACCATGTTTTTTTGCCGGCGTAGCGGCTACAGGACAAAGAATAGCGTCATATTGGGAAAAGAAATTTTCTAATGCAAATCGCAATTGATCAATGCGCCGTAAACGTTGATTTAATTCAGTGACTGAAAATTCGCAGTTACGTGCGATAGCCAAAAATTCATGAACAAGGTTCGACGGTTTTTTTATCTCAAGCCGATTGAGTAAGTTTTTTAAACCAAGTCCTTTATCTCCAGCTAAAAAAAAAGTTTCTGTAATAAGCATGTAAAGTTCGGTAAGATGAGGTGGGCACTCGGCTTTAAGTTGTGCTACTTCGGGTTTTAGAGCATCTATTGTCTGCAACATTGTTCGTAGCGTGTCTTTATTAGGCGTGACAACGCCATTGTCAACATAGAACGTAACACGCAGTGATTTTAAGTTGCTTGAAAAATTTTTTTTTATTTGGATAGGTATAATATCTGGATCGCGATGATCAGGTCCTACTAAGATCGGTAAAATTAAGCGAATATCGTCGACAAACCTAGCCATAGGACCAAACGTAGTCAATGGTCCCATTAAGCCACGTCCATCATTAGGAATATTTCCTGTTGAGGGAATTAACCCACGAGTTGGTTTTAAACCAACAATTCCCGTATTGTGTGCAGGTAATCTAATACTTCCACCGCCATCTGTTCCCAAACCAAATGCTGTTCCACCCGCAGCTATAATGGCCGCTTCACCGCCGCTACTTCCTCCTGGCGTACGATTTAGATCGTAGGGGTTACAAGTTTTTCCATAGCGATCATTATTCGTTTCATAAGCAATATTAAATTCAGGAACATTGCTAATTCCTACAATGATAGCGCCTGCTGTTTTTAGTCTTGCTACGACTGTGGCATCTTCACTAGCGAGAAAATGATAAGCTGTGCTTCCTTTGGTAATAATATAATCTTTAACTTTGCAACAATCCTTAATGGTGATGGGTAAACCATGTAAAGCTCCAATAGCTTGATTTTTTGAAATTTTTTTATCAGCAATTTTTGCTTTTTGCAATGCTTTTTCTGGGGCTAAATGTTGAACAATGGCATTAAGTTTAGGATTGACAGAAGCGATGCGATCTAAATAAATTTGCATAAGCTCTGTACAGGAAATTTCTTTTTTTTTAATGCGCTGTACTAATTGTTTTGCAGAAGAAAAATAGATTTCAGAACTCATACTATACTTTGTTATTTTATTACACCACAGGCAATTCTACTACCGCCACCACCTAAGTGTTGAGGAATATCAGAATAATTATCACCACCAGCATGAATGATTAATGAATGTTTTTTTAGGTTATTTAAATGTAAACGCGGTGCTAACATGGTAATGGTTGCGTTACCATCATTATTTACTTGTAAAGCAGGAAGATCGCCTAGATGGCCTTTTTCATAAGGTCCTAAATGGTGATTAGTATGTTGAGGATCGAAATGATCGCCCGCTGCCTTACCTTCATCCAGACAAGAAGGGTTTTGGTGTATATGAAAACCATGAAATCCGGGAGGTAGTCCGTGTAAATTGGGTGTGAATATTACACCTTTAGCTGTTTCTTTTGCTGTAATTGTGCCAATAGCTTTGCCTAAGCCTTGTTTAGTAGTGAGAGTCATTGGAATAGTAATATCAGCCAATACAGAGCAATTGAACAAAAAGCAAACAGCAGCTAGTGTATATTTGATACGTTTAAGCATCTTTATCCTTGCAATGTTAAAGATGGAGTATAGCTCTTTTCTGACACTTATACACATTTGGTGCATAGAGTAACAGATTTATTTTTGAGATATTATTTAAGCATTTTTTAAGTTGTTAAATATAATATCTCAAAAATAAATCTTACATATCAATTGGATAAAATAATGAAATATTCTCGTTTAGTTGCCAAAATAAATAATTATTTAGCTGATAATTTCGCAGGCGTTAGTACATCTACTGATATTTTTGAACACACATTACTACATTTTCTCGGTTATAACTATGTGCCTGAAAAATGTCAATTTGGACCAGGAGAAGATGATGATAGTTTTTTTATTTACCTAAGACCACCCTATGGGATTTCTAGTGAGCAGTTTAGACATGATTTAGAAAGCATTAATCACCCAATTGTTATTGAACCAATTGAGCCAAATATAGGAGCAGGAAATTTTGTTGTTCGGTTGACTGTCCCCTATGGATTAATTGAACAAAATGATTACAGTCAATTGTTATCTAGTATGCAATATTTGTTAGATAATGCAGAAAGATATGAGTTTTATAAATATTGGGATAGGTTCATAAGAGAGGTTCAGAATGCTGCGTTAACTATCACTTTTATTGAGAACAAAATAAATCTTATTTTACTAGATTACCCTTATGTTTCTTCTGCAGAAGTTTGGAACGCTATAGTAACAAACGCCAACCGTAGTGAGAAAAAATTGAAGACTTTAAATAGAAGAGTTGCTATTGATATTCAAAATTGGCCTATGATTAATTTTTGTTGTGAAGACGATTTAGGTGAAAGAATGGTAAGTTTTTCAAGAAGCGTGATAGTAAAATTAATTACAAATCCTACGAATTTGCAAGATTTTTTAACCTCATACAGTCAGCATGAGTTTATTTTACCCCATAATATCCAAGCTTTTGTGAAGAAACATTTAGGTCATTCTTTTACTCGCAAAGAGGATAACACTTACCATATAAATTTTTATTACTTTGAAAAAAAGGAGTTATTAAAGAAATTTGGAATAAAAGAGATTAGATCTTATCAAACTGATACAAGGACACACTATTATGTTTTTGATAAAGATAACTATATCAAAACATTGTTAGCCATTAAAGAAATAGAAGGTGATAAATGCCTGGAAGAAAGATGGCATTCACTAAAATATTACTGCGATAAAGGGGATTGGTTTAACTTAGAAAAACAGTTAAATTTCTTTCTCAACTTTGAATCATACACTGGTTTGAAAATTGATTATTCTGAGCTAGTATTTCGATTATTTGAATTTGGTAAAGAAAAAATAGCGACAGCAGAACTTGCACAAATTATTTATGACGCCTTGCTTTTATTAGGTGAAAATAATGTTAATTGTACTAGAGAAGTCAAAGAAAAAGCTTATCGAATTTTATTTGAAATGACATTAATGCATCTAAATACACTCGAAATGGAACTTAATTTAAATGAAGCGGAAGTTGAAGAAAAAGAAAAATTAAAAGCTAAGCTTTTTGAATATGCCCAAAAGGCGGGTTTATCTGAAGCAAATAATTATTTAACAGAGCTTTGCGGAAAACCCTTAAGCGAGTTTCACGCGTTTAATAATGATGTGGTGACTGCCCCAGTAGAGACAATTTCAGAAATGGCTGCTGAAATTAAAAGGCTTACTGAAGAAAATGCTAGGCTTAAGAAAGTGTTGGGTATTCAAACTGAAAATTTTGATCAAGTGGATTCATGTCAGATAATAAAACTTGATACTTCAAGTGCAAATTCTTCTTTACTGAAGCAGCAATTGGAAGAACTTAAGAAAGAAAATAAAACGTTAAAACAACAAGAGCTGCAATTGAAATATAAGTATTATGGATTATTCAGGACCACTTCTCAAGCGATGGGTGAGAGTTCTCAAACTACTAAAAATAGTTTATCTTTTAGAAGCAATCGTTAGCATATATCATGCGGATGAGTTTTTATTCATCCGCATGATATCTCTACAAACATCGCCAGAAACTCTACCTGGCAATTAAATTTCGCGCCCTGCACGTTTGCGTTCATGTTCTTTTAAGAATTTTTTGCGCAGACGTAAATAATGAGGGGTTACTTCAAGGAGTTCATCTTCATTAAGAAATTCTAAGGCTTGTTCTAATGAAAAGATAATAGGTGGAGTCAAAATGATGTTTTCGTCTGAACCTGCAGCACGGATGTTGGTTAACTGTTTGCCTTTCACAACGTTTACGACTAAATCGTTATCTCGCGCATGAATACCTACAATCATTCCTTCATAGACATCAGTTTGAGGGCCGATTAATAACTTGCCACGTTCTTGTAAATTAAATAAAGAAAATCCTGTTGCTTTGCCTGCTTGATTAGAAATCATGACACCATTGGCTCTTTTTGCGAGCGGGCCCTTCTTAGCAAGGCCGTAATGATCAAAAACATGATGCATTAAGCCTAAGCCGGAAGTTGCTGTTAAAAATTCTGTACGAAAACCAATTAATGCACGTGTTGGGATTTTATAGTCAAGACGAACCCGACCTTTTCCATCAGAGACCATATCTACTAAATCACCACGACGGCTCCCTAATTTTTCCATGATGCTGCCTTGGTGCTGTTCTTCTAAATCAACCGTTAGGTTTTCATAGGGTTCTTTTAATTCGCCATCGATTTCTTTTAAAATTACTTCTGGACGCGAAACCCCTAACTCGTAGCCTTCACGCCGCATAGTCTCGATTAAAATCGATAGATGTAACTCACCACGGCCAGATACACGAAAACGGTTCGGATCGTCAGTATCATCAACTCTCAATGCCACGTTATGTAGAAGTTCCTTATCAAGTCTTTCACGTATTTGGCGACTCGTCACGAACTTTCCATCTTGTCCCGCAAAAGGCGAATTATTGACCTGAAAGGTCATACTCATTGTGGGTTCATCCACAGATAATGCTGGTAATGCTTCGACATTATTGGGATCGCATAGCGTGTCGGAGATATTAGGCTTATCTATACCGGTGACGGCGACAATATCGCCCGCCTCAGCTTGAGCAACTTCAGTACGTTCTAAACCATGATAACCTAATACTTGTAATATGCGAGCAGGTCGGGTATTGCCTTCTGTATCGATCAGTATCACAGGCATGTTGGTTTTGACAGTTCCTCTTTGAATGCGGCCAATACCAATCGTTCCAACATAACTAGAATAATCAAGTGTAGAAATCTGCATCTGAAAAGATCCTTTCGGATCGACTGCAGGTGGGGGTACTTTGTCTACAATAGTTTCAAAAAGAGGTTTAAGATCAGTACTCGGTTTATTGAGATCAACCGTTGCATAGCCTTCTAGAGCAGAGGCATACACAATGGGGAAATCCAATTGTTCTTCGGTTGCTCCTAAACGATCAAAAAGATCAAAGACTTGATTGATAACCCATTCAGAGCGAGCGCTGGGCCTATCGACTTTATTGACCACAACAATTGGCTTTAGTCCTTTAGCAAACGCTTTTTGTGTTACAAAGCGGGTTTGTGGCATAGGTCCATCGACAGCATCGACTAACAATAAAACAGAATCCACCATGGATAGGATGCGCTCAACTTCACCACCAAAATCAGCATGACCAGGCGTATCGACAATATTGATACGATAAGTTTTATTAGTACGATAGTCTCGCCAATTGATAGAAGTGTTTTTGGCCAGGATGGTAATACCACGTTCACGTTCAAGATCATTACTATCCATGATCCGCTCAACCGGCGTAGCACGACTGGAAAGCGTCCCGGATTGTTGTAAGAGCTTATCAACTAGGGTGGTTTTCCCATGGTCAACATGAGCAATAATGGCAATGTTGCGTATATTTTCGATCATAGTCAGGGCAGTGCAGCATGCAGCGTTCAAAAAGAGTGCATAATAACGCAAAGACAGCCAATTCCGCCAGTGTGTTCTACACTTAAACAATAGAGGGTACTTAATTTTACGGAGGTAAGCTATGAGTCATTCGCTTTTATTGCAATCAACGACGATGGCACAATGGCAAGCCTTGGTCAAGGATGCTGAATCAACCAGCCACTTGACCTTAAATATAGAGCTTGAAAGCTATCTGGTTTTTTTATTGAATCGGTTTAATCAACGTCCAGATATTGTTAATTGCGTATTAGCTACAGAATTTTTAACAGGATTGGAAAAAAAACCAACTGAGCAACGGGATTGTCTGCGGGAAGTGGGTGACAAATGTTTATTGTTTGCAGGATTTTTTCCTGAACAAGCCGAGAAGAGGCGAGTTAAAATTAAGTATTTTATCGAGTTAGGTCGAACAGCTTATGTGCAAGTAGCAAGTTTATCAAAAACGCACTCCGCATCTTTGTATCACTCCTTAAGTTGTGGTTTTATTAGTCTAATGGAAATTTTACATGCAATTCGAGGCCTCAGTGATCCGCTTAATGAATTGATGCCTTTACAAGCTTTTGAATTGTGGGTCGATGCCCATAGTCAACATGCATTAACTGTACTACGTCGACATACTTCGGCATTAGCCATTCGTAATACATCTAATAATAAATTAATTTAATATTTAATTTACTTACTATTGCTTATGAAAAGTTTTATAATTATTTATAAGTTTCTCTACGAGTAAAAAAAATAAAAATATGACTACAATAAAAAATCACAGACAATTAAAGGAATTTATCCAAAAACAAAGACTAATTGCTAGAAAAGATGATGTTTTAACTGATTTAACTAGAACGCCAGTCACTATTAATGGGGTAGATATAAGTGAAATAAAAAAAGCAGGAGGAGAGGGCAGGGAAAAGTTTGAATTAGTGTGCGATACACTTTTTAATAAAATTACTTTAGATAATGATAAAGAAAGTTATTATCGGGATTTTTTAAGTCTCTATTTGCATCAATATGCCATTTATCATCGAGGCGTCAAGCTTATAGAGTCTCAGTTAGATAAACATTCCTACTCTATAATAAAGCCAGATTATAAAGTAAATATTTATTTTGAAGATGGAAATTTGTATATAGAGGATGAGTTTCACATCAAAGAGATGATGATACATACAGATCCACCATCAGATGTTCTTACCATAAAGCGTTCTGAGAATGGTTCCGATTTAATTTCTGGAACAACAAAATTTAAAATATTATTACCCAAAGATAAAACTTGGGATCCTCAATTGGTTCTTTTAAATTCCAAATTGATTTGTACAGATTCCGGATTGAAAAATATTTTGGATGAACGTACATTTACTCAGAAATTTATTGATATCATTAAAGCCATTTTACATTTATCAACTTCCAGTATAATAGCGCGTTGCGCGTTTTTTTAAGCTGCTGAAACAACTA
>JAVHYG010000020.1:10452-16328 GCA_031119195.1 Rickettsiella sp.
CTGATTCCTCAACCCTACATAGTTTCTTAAATCCTTGCTCGAGTTCGATGAGTTAGTGGGGCCCATTGACAATTGTGCTGGATGAGAGAAAAACAACTCTTTTTAACCATCATCGTGCAATTGTCAACCCATCGTAAGATGGGTATAGTTATTAATTGGTTTTATACAGGATTCCTCTTTGTTTTCTACAGATGAAACAACCGATTTTGGTTATAAAAAGGTTTCGATTAGTGAAAAGACATTGCGGGTAAGTCAAGTCTTTCATTCGGTTGCATCCAAATATGACCTCATGAATGATTTAATGTCTTTAGGCATGCATCGCCTATGGAAAAGAGTTACGGTTGAGCTTAGTCAAGTTCGGCCTAATGACAAAGTATTGGATGTGGCAGGAGGTACGGGCGATTTAACCAGACTTTTTGCAAAGCGTGTCGGTGAACATGGAAAAGTAACGCTACTTGATATCAATGAATCAATGTTGGCAATAGGCCGTGATAGGCTTATAGATTCTGCTCTGATAGACAATGTACAAGTCTTACAGGCTAATGCTGAAGCTTTACCATTTGGAGATGATCATTTCGATTGTTTAAGTATTGCCTTTGGTTTACGGAATGTCACAGATAAGATGACTGCACTGCAGTCAATGTATCGGGTGTTAAAGCCAGGGGGATGTTTATTAATATTAGAATTTTCTAAACCCATACTTAGTTTTCTACAGACTCTATACGATCGTTACTCTTTTGACATTTTACCTAAATTAGGCCAGTGGATTGTCAATGATGCCTTAAGTTATCAATACCTCGTGGAATCTATTCGATGTCATCCAGATCAAGAAAGTTTAAAATCACTTATTCTTGCTGCGGGGTTTGATCAATGTGAATACCACAATTTTAGTGGAGGTATTGTTGCTTTACATAGAGCGTGGAAATTTTGATGCCATTAAATACGTTGCTTATTGCACAAGAAATTATTCTTAATCGTTTTTTACAGCTTGACCCTGAAACAAAAGGGGTTTTAAAACAATTGTGCGGTAAAGTCGTTAAAATAGAATTGAATTATTTAAGCTATTTTTGGTTATTAAAATCAGACGCTATTTATTTGACAAAAGATTATACTGGTGTAGTTGATTTAATATTGCGTGGCTCATTACTTGATTTTATGCGGTTAGCTTTTATAAAAAAGGATATGGCAGTGACTGGAATACCTATTCAAGTCTCTGGGGATATGGAATTTGCACGTCAATTTAAGGATCTTTTTGCAAATATGGATATTGATTGGGAAGAACAATTATCACATTTGATAGGCGATACTGCAGCTTATCCCGTTGCTTGCTTTTTAAAAAATCTCTCTCAATGGGCTAAACAAAGTATTGAAAACGTTAGCCTAAATATTACCGATTATCTGCAATCTGAAAAAGATTTGTTAGTTTCTAAAGAGGAATTACAGATTTTTTTTTCAGACGTTGATGATTTGCGAGACGACCTAGCACGATTACAAGTACGTATACAGCGCATGCCAAGGAAAGAGTAATGAAATCAATTACTCGTTTAGTTCGTTTACTTCAGATCAGTTTTACGTTATTTCGTTACGGGCTTGATGAATTAGTATTGTCTTTGCATTTATTTCGTCCTTTACGTTTCTTTATTTATTTTAATCCTTATCGAATTAATAACAGGAAAAGATCCCCAGGAGAGCGCATTCGTTTAGCTTTGGAAGATTTAGGACCTATATTCGTAAAATTTGGACAAGCCTTGTCGACTCGGCGTGATTTTATTCCTGAGGATATTGCAGATGAACTTGCGAAATTACAAGATCGAGTCCCTCCTTTTTCTGGGGAACAAGCGAGAGCGATTATAGAGGCCGCTTGCAAAAAGCCGATTGTTGAAATATTTGCCGAATTTGATACAACACCATTAGCGTCTGCTTCTGTTGCCCAAGTTCATGCAGCACAGCTATTGACAGGCCAATCTGTAGTGGCGAAGGTATTACGCCCAGGTATTAATAAACGCATTGTGAAAGATGTGGATTTATTATACGCGATTGCCGATTTAGCAACACGTTATTGGAATGATGCAAAACGACTTAGACCTCGTGAAATAGTTGCAGAATTTGAGACTTGTTTAAAAGATGAATTAGATTTATTACGAGAAGCAGCGAGTGCTTCTCAATTACGACGTAATTTTTCTCAATCAGATTTACTTTATATTCCTGAAGTTTATTGGCAATATACCTGCGCTGATGTATTGGTAATGGAACGAATTTACGGCATTTCTATTTCAGATATTCCTGCTTTGAAAAAACAAGGGATTAATTTAAAGAAATTAGCTGAGCGTGGCGTTGAGATTTTTTTTACCCAAGTATTTCGCGATTGTTTTTTTCACGCGGATATGCATCCCGGAAATATCTTCGTTGCGTTAAAAAATAAGGATAATCCTCAATACTTAGGTGTCGATTTTGGAATTATGGGGAGTTTAAGCCCAGAAGATCAACGTTATCTGGCAGAAAATTTGATAGCATTTTTTAAACGGGATTATAGACGAGTGGCCCAATTACATGTTGAATCTGGATGGGTAGCCCCAAATACAAGAATTAATGAATTTGAAGCAGCAATTCGTACAGTATGTGAACCTATTTTTGAGCGGCCGTTAAAGGAAATTTCATTTGGTCAATTATTATTACGTTTATTTCAAACGGCGAGACGTTTCAATATGGAAGTGCAACCTCAATTAGTGTTATTACAAAAAACCCTATTCAATATTGAAGGTCTTGGACGTCAACTTTATCCTGATTTAGACTTGTGGAATACAGCTAAACCTTTTTTAGAGCGATGGCTTAAAAAACAATTAGGTCCTCGTGCTTTTTTGCGCAAAGTGCGTGAATATTTGCCTTATTGGTCTGAAAAATTACCGGAAGTGCCTGATTTAGCTTATCAAGCTTTGCTTGATTTGCGCCAGGAAAAAAGATTGTTAAGTACTTGCTCATCAAATCAAAAAGAGAAAGAAAATATACAAAAACATAGGGTGTATTTTATTAGTTTAGGTGTTGGAGCGGGTTGTATTATTTGGGTTTTACTAGGATTGACAGTCAGCGAATTTCCTAGTTTATTATCCTCAAAGTCTTTATTAATACTAGGTTTAGGCGGATTAGGTTTACTTATAGGTGCTCATTGGTTTAAAAGAACTTAGCCACTGCAAGAGTTTAGTTTTACAAGTAAGCTTTAGATAGGGAGTGTTCATGGTTCTATATGGAATAAGCGGGGGGTCGCTACTAATTATTTTTTTAATTGCGATAGTGTTATTTGGCTTTAAGCGTTTACGTGCAATGGTTAAAGATTTAGGCGTCGCTTTGCAGAATTTCAGTAAGACATTGCGTTCTAAACAAGCTATTTCACCTTCAAAAGAGTCTAAATCTGAAATCCTTGATGATGATCCATATTAAAATTCTTTTATAAACTTAATTCATGTTTAGATTAAGTTTTTTTTAGTCGGCTTCATCGTGCTTCAATATATAAATATAAAACAAATTATGACGAAAAAAAATAAAAATTTAAATCATATTTTATTAGTGGACGATGATAGTTTATATGTAAGGGTAGTAACACAATATTTAGATGAAGCAGATTATCATTATGAAATAGCACGAGACGGGGCTCAAGCATGGAACTATTTACAGGCCTATCCAAATAAATTTTTTGTGGTTTTGGCCGATAGAATTATGCCTAAACTTCATGGCTTAGCATTGTTAGCTAAAATGCAAGAGTCTGCATTTAACGATATCCCTTTAATTTTATCGACAGGAGAGTCGAGTAAAGAGGAAAGATGCGAGGCGCTACGTCAAGGAGTGTACGACTTTCTTTATAAACCGTTATCTAAAGATTTATTATTAGCCATTTTAAAAAAAGTAAAAAAACTATCTAAATAGACTTTTTTAATCACAGCTTGACATATTTAAGTAAGCTATATCTAAAACATAAATATATATTGCCCTTTTTTTTAAAAAAAAACACATAACAAATAATTTACATTATAATGAACGGTGAGAAGTTTTCTAAAGGAGCTTACCTTAAATGGATGGATTAACTACAAATATTGATTCGCAGAAAGATGCGCTGTTTCAAGCCGCTGAATTTGGAAATGTTAGATTAATTCACTACTTGCTCAATAAAGGTCTGGATATTGATAGTCAGGATGAAGGTGGAGATACGCTTTTACACCATGCGGCGAAATGGGGTCATGGTATATTGGTTGATTATTTATTAAAGCGCCAAGCCTCCGCTTTTATAAAAAATCAAAAAGGTCGTACCGCTCTATTAGAATCATATGCTAATAATCACAGCAATATCTCAAAAAAAATTACCAAAAATATTATCGAAAAAAATTCGATAAAATCGTTAAGTCAGTTTTGTGCTAAAAAACTAGAAAACAACGAACAAATAAAAATTAATAGTTTTATAAATGGGTGTAAAGACCATATCAAAAATAACTATCTCAATAGAGGTATTTTTAATCGACTTATGGCGCGGCATAATGGAAGGGCTAAAGCATTAATACAAGCGCTTGATCGATGCCATACTATTAAAGAAGCTAAAGGATTAATTAAAAATCAGTGTGAACTATTCGAGAAGGGTCAAGCAGTTAAGGTATCCTCTGAGCTACTGGCCAGTCGATGGTCGACAACGCTAAAAAATAAGCCCAACAATGTTAGCAAGTCAAGTTTTTACAAGGTATTAAGTTCTATGCCTGTGCAACAAAGATCATCTGGATTTATTGGCTCACAACGGCAAATAAATGCTATTCCAAAGCAACTTTCTATAAGAATGCTTATAAGTTCTAGGGCATAGATAAACAATTATTTTAACGCAGTACTTGCTATTTTTTTTCACTTTACTACACTAGCCTCTCTTTGGGGGCTTTGCTATGCGAATTGTTTTGGCTAACCCACGTGGTTTTTGTGCGGGGGTAGATCGCGCTATAGAAATTGTTAAACGTGCATTAAGCTTGTTTGGAAAGCCCGTCTATGTGCGTCATGAAGTAGTACACAATAAAATTGTTGTAACAGAGTTACAGCAACAAGGCGTCATTTTTGTTGAAGAACTATCCGAAATTCCTTATGGAGCTACCACTATTTTTAGTGCGCATGGCGTTTCTCAAGTAGTACGGGAACAGGCAAAACAACGTGGTTTGCGACTATTTGATGCGACTTGCCCTTTAGTGACGAAAGTCCATATGGAAGTTGCGCGTTATAGCCGCTCAGCGCAAGAATGCATTTTAATAGGACATGCAGGTCATCCTGAAGTCGAAGGTACGCTTGGCCATTACGATAGTCTTGAAGGAGGCATTTATTTAATTGAAAGTATTGAAGATGTTGATCGACTATCGATTAAAAACCCCCAAGCCTTGGCTTATGTGACGCAAACAACTTTATCTGTTGATGATACCCAAACGATAATTAACGCACTTCGACAACGTTTTCCTGTTATTTCTTCTCCTAAAAAAGAAGATATTTGTTATGCAACTCAAAATCGCCAACAAGCTGTTACAATATTGGCTAAGCAATGTGATCTCATATTAGTGGTAGGTTCCATCAATAGCTCAAACTCAAATCGTCTAAAAGAACTAGCACAGCGTTTAGGAAAACCAGCTTATTTAATTGATACAGCAGAAGATATTGAGCCTGAGTGGTTAATAAATAAAACCTCTGTCGGTATAACAGCAGGTGCTTCAGCGCCTGAGGTTTTAGTACAAACAGTTATCAAGGCATTAAAAAAACTTCCTCATTGGGAGGAATGCTTGGTATCTGAACTATCTGGCCAAGAAGAAAATATTTCATTTGCTTTACCGCGCGAATTACGAGAAGAAGCGACTTAAATACCATAATTG
>JAVHYG010000155.1 GCA_031119195.1 Rickettsiella sp.
ATCCGACACTGGATGAACTCTATTTAGGCGGTCCGCATCCTGGTTCTATTCCGGTTACTGTGTTACCTAATCCTAATTTACAACCGGAAAGCAATGCTAATAAAGAGTTTGGATGGCAAATGGATAAACCCAATGTATGGCAAGCCGGCGATAAATTTACGTTAAGCAATAGTATTTTCTTAAATGATATTCATAATTATATAACCTTAATTCCAGTAAAATCGGATATACCTAGTACTTATCCCTTTCAAAATCAAAATATAGGTGGTGCGCGCTTATATGGTTATACGGTTTCTGCACGTTATCAACAGCAGAATAATTTTGCTTTATATGCTGCCGCGGGTTACACCCGTGGTTACAATACAACAGCATATCCAGGATTTTTTAGAGGTCCTATTGTAATTCCAGCAGGGACGGCATTACCTTCTGTGCCTCCTTTTCAAGGTAATGTGGGTGTGATAATACCTGTACGCTCAATGCAAACAATGCAATTTCAAATGAATTTTAGTTCTAGGCAAAATGAAGTGCCGGGTGTTTCTCCTACCATTGGTGGTTATACGACCTTTGATCTTTATTACCGATGGCATTTACCCAGACCTGGGTTAAATGTAATCGCATTTGCCGAGAATATTACGAATAAATATTACGCAGTTTATAGTGGAGTTCCTTCTGTTGAACCCGGTGGATTAACAACTCCATTGCCGGCTATGGGTCGTAATTTAGGATTGAAACTGAGCTATCGTTTTTAAGTTAATTAATATAATTATATGGGAGTTGTTGCTAGGCCTTGGGTTATCTCATTAGGAATTTCTATCGCAATTCATGCCATTGTTTTACAAGTAAGTGCATTACATTTGTCACCATTAATTATTGGCATAAAATCTGAGAATACAGCCCAGCATGAAGGGCTTTTATCTATTCCAACTATTGCATTTGTTTCTTCTGCCGCAGTCAAAAATATTTCGGTTAAAAATAGTAGTGAAAATCATAACGCTATATTTTTTAAGCCTATTGTTAATAAAAAAAATATCACTGATGTGCATTCTTCTTCACAAAAATTAAATAGTGAACAACGCGCGAAAAAATCAGGAAAAAAACCACAGAATTTTCCCGATAAACCAGCTTTGTTAAAGTTTGAAGCACCTGCTTTGTCATATCCAACAGAAGCATTAGCGCATGAAGAGCAGGGTATTGTTGTGTTAAGAGCGGGTATTAATACCAAGGGAGATATTGTTGCTGTCCAACTCCTAAAGTCGTCTGGCTTTACTGATTTAGATCAAGCGGCATTAAGGTGGTTTGCACAATTGAAATTCATGCCTGCATATAAACAAGGAGTGCCTATTAATAGCTTTTTACTACAGAAAATTAATTTTAATTTGCGAGAAATCAAGAATTGAAGTATTTAATTATAGTGTGTTCTAAAAAGTTTTTTGTATATGCCGCCACTCATATTTGAAGATGCGAACTTTTTAAATTTACTGCGAGTGGTATTCCAATTAAATGATATGCGCAAGCTTTGCTTGCTGTATTTATAAGAGAAGCATTGCAATGCTTCTCTTAAATTTCTCCATTTCGAAAAAAGACACATATGTGGTAAACAAAATGCAAGAGAATACCGCGCTTTCTGACCATCATGGTGCCAAATGATGGTATCTATTTATCTTTCTCTGCCTGATTAACTTCATAAGCATAATTACGATGCCGTAATTTAGGTTCTCCACCATAACGTCGCGTATTATTTTTTCGTCGAAGTGGCGAAGAGACTATGGGGGTTACTTCTTCAGTTATAGGGGTTGTTGGGTTTGAAATTACTTCAGTTTGATTAATTTCCGTTGCTTGTTTTAGTGCTTGTTTTTCTGCAAAGTTGATTGTTTTTTTCAACAGGGATTGAGGCATCGGTTGTTTCAATAATTTATCTTCATCCCCTGTTGTTTTTTCTATTCGTTCATGTATTTTTTTTTTTGCTTGCGGCCTTCTTTCTGTAGAAGAAGGGTTTGTTTGTGTTTGTTCATAACGGTTATTAGATTGGGGGGCGGTTGAATAACGATGATTTTGTGGCCCTCTTTCACGTCTTGGGCGTGATCGATTATTTCTATTGGTTTTGCCATAGCGTCTTTCGGCGAGCTGTTTACTTGGATAATGTTCTGCTTTTTTGGGGGCTTTAACAACAGGCACTTTTTTAGGTTTTGTTAGATCCGTTAGCATTGAAAATAAGCGGCTTAATAACCCTAGTCGTGTTTTAGATTTGGTTTTAGGGGGTAATGCCATAGACTTCACAGCAGGTACTTCTGCGGGTCGAGTCGCGGTTGAAGTGTAAGGTATAGAAACGTCTAGGTGCGATTTATCTTCTAATGTCTCGTAGCTGGGTGCTATGTCTTTATCACCTGCATTTTTATTGAGTGCTGTGATTTTATATTGTGGTGATTCCCAGTAAGGATTAGGAATGATTAATAGAGTTACTTTATAACGTTCTTCTATTTTAAGGATTGCCGCGCGTTTCTCATTAATTAAATAAGTTGCCATAGCGACAGGTAATTCTACCCGTATTTGCTGTGTGGATTTTTTTAAGGCTTCTTCCTCAAGGAGACGAAGCAATGATAATGTCAAGGATTCAATACTTCGTACCGTTCCTTGCCCATTACAATGTGAACAAAGTGTTTCGTTAGCTTTTCCCAAAGAGTGTCGTAAACGTTGGCGGGACATTTCTAATAAACCAAATGCTGAAATACGACTGATTTGAATGCGAGCTCTATCTTTTTTAGTCGCTTCACGCAAGCAATTTTCAACCTTGCGTTTATTATCTTCTGAATTCATGTCGATGAAATCGATTACGATTAATCCGCCGAGATCACGTACACGCAATTGATGGGCAATTTCTTTGGCAGCTTCTAAATTGGTTTTTATCGCAGTTTCTTCAATATCACCATTTTTTGTAGAACGTCCGGAATTAATATCGATGGCTACTAAGGCTTCTGTACGATCGATAACAATGGTCCCACCTGAAGCTAAACGTATTTCACGTTGAAAAGCCGATTCAGCCGCTTCTTCTATATCATAATGCAAAAATAAAGGTTTTGGGTTATGATAAAACGTTATACGGGATAAAAAATCTGGGCGAACTTGCTCTATAT
>JAVHYG010000021.1 GCA_031119195.1 Rickettsiella sp.
CTCCATTACTGACCTTTCCCATGAAGGCCGCGGCATAGCGCACATTAATGGCAAAATAACCTTTATTCAAGACGCTTTACCTGGTGAAACTGTCCTAATTCAGACTACCAAAAAAAACCGTCAATATGAGGAAGCAAAAGCCACTGAGATATTAATTAGCTCACCTGACCGTGTTAAGCCAAAATGTTTACATTATGGTATTTGTGGAGGATGTAATCTGCAACACTTTAATGCACAAGCTCAATTACACCATAAAGAAAAGGTGTTATTAACACAACTTAAACATGTTGCAAGAATACAGCCTGGAACGTTGTTATCGCCACTTAAAGCTAAGAGCTGGGGTTATCGACGTCGTGCGCGTCTCGGTGTTAAATACGTTACTAAAAAGCAAGCCGTGCTTATTGGCTTCAGGGAAAGAAATGGGCGCTATTTAGCACAACTTCAAACCTGTGAAACGCTAGAACCTAAAATAGGCCAACTCATTTTACCTTTACAAAGCTTGATTTCTTCACTGAAAGCCTATCAGCTTATCCCACAAATTGAAGCTGCACTGGGCGATGAAGTGCTAGCTTTAATTTTTAGACACCTAGCCCCTCTTGAAATAGAAGATATCGAAAAGCTTAAAGTCTTTGCGCAGAAATATCAGTTGCAGTTTTACCTTCAACCTGGTAACGAAAGTACTATTCACTGCATTTGGCCAGAAACAAACCCGAAACCACTTAGCTATCGCTTAAATAAAGGAAAACTACTACGAAAAACACTAGAATTATTCTTTAAACCAAGCTATTTCATTCAGATTAATGCGGCTATCAATCAATCTATGATAGACTGCGCTATGGAATTGCTCGCACCTAATTCTAGTGATCAAATATTGGATCTATTTTGTGGCATAGGCAATTTTAGCTTACCCTTGGCTACGCAATGTCAGCAGGTCATAGGCGTAGAAGGATCGCCAGAACTTGTAGAGTACGCAAAAAAAAATGCTATGCACAATGATATTTCTAATGTCCAGTTTCATACTGCGGATTTATCAATTCCTATAAAAGAACAAGCATGGTCACGAAAATCCTTTAATAAGTTATTACTAGATCCGCCTCGTTCTGGAGCTTTTGAAATTATTCAACAAATTTCATCTTGGGAAATAGAGCGCATTGTATATGTATCCTGTAATCCAGCTACTCTTGCCCGAGATGCTGCTGAATTAGTAAAACAAGGTTATAAATTAGCAAGTACAGGAGTCTTGGATATGTTCCCTCACACACATCATAGCGAAGCAATTTGTTTATTTACTAAATAGGTAGTATGAATAAGTTTATTGGACTTATACGAAAAAAGCTTAATCTTATACAGTTATTTTTTTTAATCAGTCTAGCAATTCAAGCTGCGCCTTGTCTTGCAGCATATGACGAAAGTGGAAATCAATATTTCTCAAACCTTCAAGCTAATTTGAATAGTATTATAAGGCGATTTAAAGGCTATCACGTTGGAGTTGCTGTCCAATCTCTTTCAACTGGGAAAATACTTTACCAATATCATGCAAATGATCGTTTCATACCAGCTAGCACACTTAAACTATTTACAGCAATTGCTGCATTAGATTATTTAGGTCCCAACTATCAATTTAAAACCCAGTTTCTAACAAATACTGGGGCCAAAATAGTCGATGGCGTTCTAAAAGGTAATCTTTATATTAAATTCAGCGGTGACCCTTACTTAACCTTGGAAGATCTGAAAGATATGTTTGACAGTCTAAAAGCACAACATATTAAGAGGGTACAAGGAAATATCGTTATCGACGATACAGTTATCGATAAGAACACATGGCCTCCTGGACGCGTTATTGACGATAAAATATTCTGTTACGCAGCACCTGTCACGGCAACGATTATTAATCGTAATTGTTTTAGCCTGAGTGTAAAACCTAATAAATTAACACATCCTACCGTTATAAAAAGCAATAGTAATTTGGGTATTATTATCGATAATCAGGCAGTGACTACGCGCTCTAAACGATCGAGCTATTCCTTAGATTTAAAGCCTAGCACTGTCCATGCCAGTAATCACTACATCCTGAGAGGGTATCTTTCGCCTAAAAGAGGTCCTTTATCCTTTGCTGTCGCCCTACAAAATCCTAATCTCGCTACGTATGGGATTTTAGCCGGATTATTGCGAAAATACTCCATCCATCACAACAATATTGTTTATGGTAAAACACCCCTTATATCCAAAATGCTTGCTGAAAATAGTTCTCCAGAGCTATCATTTATGATAAAAAATATGCTAAAAAAATCAGATAATTTAATTGCCGACAGTTTATTAAAAAAACTTGGGGAGCAATATTTTTCAGCACAAGGAAGCTGGAAAACGGGACGAAACGCAGTCCAAGCCATCCTTGCCAGTAAAACAGGAATTTCCTTTAAAAACGTCATCATGGCCGATGGTTCCGGATTATCACTTAATGATATTGCCACGCCGAATGATTTTGTTAAACTACTGGGCTTTGCTTACACTCGATTACCTGAGAATGAATTACTGTTTGAATCGCTACCTAGCTCTGGGCGGGATGGGACGCTGAAAAACCGCCTAGGTGGCTATGAACTAGGGAAAATTCATGCAAAAACAGGCAGTATGCACGGGATTAGCAGTCTAGCCGGCTATTTACGTACTTCAAATAACCAGATTCTGGCCTTTGCTATTTTAATTAACGATTCTATTCCTGGAAAAAATAATCAAGGGGGATATCGTTTAATGGAAAATCGAATTTGTGAATTTTTAGCACGAAGTAGATTATAAATTCCATAACACCACATTGAATTATTATAAGCACTATTAATTTCCATTATAAAATTGAGGACTCAAAGGATACATTCTAAAAATAAAGGATCACTAGCTTATGGTTAAAATAAAAAATTCGCTATATCTAAATGACGACGGCAGCATTAATCTGGAAGCCTGGTTACATCACGCGGCTATACAACGTAATCAAAAGGATTTTAAACTCATTCGTCAAGCATGTATTTTGAGTCAAATCGTTGGTGAAACTAAATTAACTCCCACCCGCATCTCTTGTTTACAGCAAGGGCTAACCATGGCAGAAATTTTATTTGATTTGCATCTGGATACAGAAACAATAGCCAGTGCTTTAATTTACAGTGCTGTTAATTATGCTGAACTTTGTCCAGAAACTATCAATGAACATTTAGGTCCACAAGTAACTAAACTCATTGAAGGCGCTACACAAATGGATGCAATCCGCATTTCCAGCACATCTATACTCTATCAAGCACAGCTGGAAAATTTACGTAAAATGCTTTTAGCCATGGTCAAGGACATGCGCGTTGTTTTAATTAAGTTAGCAGAACGCGTAACTACAATGCGTACTTTAGATAATTTAGAAGAAGAAACGAGGCGATCTTTTGCTCGAGAAACACTAGATATTTATGCCCCTCTCGCTAACCGGCTTGGTGTGGGACAGTTGCAATGGGAACTTGAAGATCTTTCTTTACATTATCTAGAACCTGAAATTTATACAAAAATTGCACAATTATTGCACGAACGTCTCATTGACAGAGAAACCTATGTACAAACGTTAATCGCAGAATTGCGAACAGTGTTGGAAAAAGCTCATTTACAAAACTTTCAATTACATGGACGTGTTAAACATATACATAGTATTTATCGAAAAATGCAGCAAAAAAAATTAAAGTTCGAACAACTTTATGATTTAAATGCAATACGTATTTTAGTTAATACTGTGAAAGATTGTTATAGCGCCTTGAGTATCATACATGGTCTTTGGGAGCCAATTCCTGGACAGTTTGATGATTATGTTGCAACGCCAAAATCCAACGGCTATCGTTCCATTCATACAGCTGTTTTAGGGCCTGATGAAAAAACACTTGAAATACAAATTCGTACGCATCAAATGCATCAGGAATCAGAACATGGTTTGGCAGCCCACTGGCAATATAAAGAAAATGCACAACAAAATGCAAATTACCAAACCAAAATAGCTTGGTTACGACAAGTTCTTGAGTGGCAAAAAGAATTGGTAAAAAGCGGTAAAGCGACTGTTCCAGGCCTTACTACGGTTTTAGACGACAGAATTTACGTATTCACGCCAAATGGAGATATCATTGATTTGCCTAAAGGAGCAACACCTTTAGATTTTGCTTATCACATCCATAGTGAAGTTGGACATCGATGTCGGGGCGCCAAAGTTAATGGCACAATCGTTCCCCTTATTTATCAATTAAAAATAGGCGAACAAGTTGAAATTCTTACGGCTAAACAAGGCACACCCAGTCGAGATTGGTTAAATCCGAATTTGGGTTATTTATACACTGCTCGAGCAAAAGCAAAAGCACATCATTGGTTTAAAAATCAAGATTACGATAAACATGTCGCTGAAGGGCAAACATTACTCGATAAAGAATATCAACGCCTAGGACTAATGCCTATTGATCAAGAAAAATTAGCGCACAAGCTTCATTTTAAAACCAAAAAAGAATTGCTTGCCGCATTAGGGAGTGGCGACATACGAATCACCCAGCTTTTAAATGCGATGCAAACACAAGAACATCCTCAAGATGCGAGCATGCTAATCGAACGGGAGATTTTGCTAGGCAAACCACGTAGTACACTACCAGAAGGTATTTCTATTGAGGGTGTTACCAACCTTTTAACCCAAACAGCCGGGTGTTGTAAACCAGTTCCTGGCGATCCTATACGGGGATTTATTACACAAGGTCGGGGTATTGTTTTACACCGCGATGATTGTACCCATCTCTTAAACCTTGAGACAGATAAACAGACTCGTTTAGTCAATGCAAGTTGGGGTAAAGAAGCGAGTCAAGTCTATCCTGTTGATGTCTGCGTAGAAGCCTATGATCGTCCGGGATTAGTGCGTGACGTTTCTACCTTAATCGCTAATGAAAAATTGAATTTGATTGGACTAACTTTATCAAGTAATAAGATAGAGCCTAAAGCTTTTATCAAGTTAACTATTGAGATCCCTAGCATAACCTCTCTGAGTAAAATTCTGGATCGGATAAAACAGATTCCGAATGTGGTTGATGTTAGGAGACATTTAGTAAATTAGCACCATTTTCAACTATTAACTAGAATTGCACGTCATGGAATTGTCATTTCCCGACTTGACCTGGAAAACCAGGAAAAAAAGTAAATGCTATATTAAAGTTTATGAAAAACCAAATTTGGTCTTGGAACCCTTACTTTCGCAAAACAAGTTAGAAAATAAAATAATTTATTTTTATGATTAACAATCCAATAGCAAAAAAATCAGAATTGATTAATTTTGAAGATGTAATCTATAACGTCTCGGAACTTAATCAATTGGTACAAAACTTATTAGAAGATACCTTTTTACCTCTTTGGATAGAAGGAGAAATCTCTAATTTTGCTTGCCCTAGTTCTGGACATTGGTATTTTTCTTTAAAAGATAAAAATTCCCAAGTACGTTGTGCACTATTTCAAGGACGTTATCGTTACAAAGATTTACAACCTAAAGATGGCATGCAAGTGCTACTACGTGCCAAAATTAGTCTTTATCCTGTACGCGGAGAATTTCAACTCATTGTTGATCAACTAGAGCTAGCAGGGGAAGGAGCTTTACGCAAAGCTTTTGAAAAATTAAAAACTCAGTTAGCCGCAGAAGGCTTATTTGATCCGCGCAACAAAAAAACTTTGCCTATACTTCCTAAAACTGTGGGCATAATTACTTCGAAAACAGGTGCTGCGCTTAGAGATATCTGTGCGGTATTAAAAAAACGGTTTGCTGCTATTGGGGTTATTATTTATCCCTGCCTTGTTCAAGGAAAAACAGCAGCCACTCAGATTGTTCGACAAATCCAACTTGCCAATCAACGCCAAGAATGTGAGCTTCTCATCCTAGCGCGTGGTGGTGGATCATTGGAGGATCTTTGGCCTTTTAATGAAGAAAATGTAGCAAAAGCTATTTTTAAAAGTGATCTACCTATCATTAGTGCGATAGGCCATGAAACTGATTTCACCATCGCCGATTTTGTTGCCGACTGTCGTGCCGCTACGCCCTCTGTAGCTGCGCAATTAGCAAGTCCAGACAGTCAAGCGTATCAACAAACGTTAGTTAAAACAGTAAAACGTTTAATTAAATTTATCCAGTATCAATTTAACACCTATCAACAACAACTTGATAATTTATCTAAACGTTGTCGGCATCCACGTCAACGTTTACAAGATAGCGTACAACGTTTAGATGATTTTACGCAGCGCTTAAATTTAGCCATGAAAACACAATTAGAAATCCGCCAGCAAACATTATTAGGTTTATCACGCACACTCCATGCCGTTAGCCCCTTGGCCAGTTTAGCACGTGGTTATGCCATTATTACTCACTCTGAAACAAAACAAATTATCCGTGAAATTAATCAAATTAATTTGGGTGATAAAATTACTGCAGAAATAGCTACAGGGAAGCTTTTATGTCAGATTGAAAATAAGCTTCCGAACCCATCGTAGTTTCTTCAGGCTTTTCATTTTTTTTAGGAAAGAACAATGAAAAAGAAGACATTCGCTTGCTAATATTTGCAATAGAGTCTACTGCAGATTTTGCCACTATCGGAAGTTTTCTTAAACAGAATAATGAAAAATCAATCATAGTTATTAAACCTTTTCCTGACAAAAATATAGCTAATAAAGTCCGAACAATCATCTGCATTTTATCAATTTTCTCATCAAAAAAATAATTAGTCGGTATACTACTTAAGACAACTGCAGACAACAGTAAAGCCTGAGGTATATTGTCACTATCAATAAGTGCTTTTATTACTCCACCACCTGCGCCCAATAAAATTCCCGTGGTAAAAAGTTTTTTGAGATTTAAAATATTGTTTAATAATTCATCGCATGGTGTTGCTTTTAGTAAAAGTGATTGATAATTTTGATAATATAAATAAGGAGATTGAAGGAATTCAACTAACGAAAATTTTCTTATTTCTTCACTATAAAAACTCCTAACCAAAGGCGAAGCTGGGAAAATACACAAAACTACTTCCAAAAAAACACCTAAGGATATTCCTTTTATCATGTAGCTTAAAATAATTTGATCGGGATTAACAGGAGGTTTACTGATTCTATCGGAAAAAACAGGTAACTTGTTTCGTTGATTTGTCTTTATAGGTGTTAAAGTCGCCTCTGAATCAGCTTTAGAATCTAAATCTGATTCGACTTCTGATGCTGAATTTGTTTTACTATTTTCTTCATCCAAAGCATCATTAGAAAAATTTGCATCAGACAATAACCCAAAACAATAATGGCGCCTATCTGCATAATAAAATAAATGTAAAGTCCGAATTTGAAACAAAGTTTCGCTTGTCTGCTCTGACACCAAGTTTGTTTCTGATGCCTTACATCGATGCAAAACAATTGCATTTCGTTTAACGTCAAAAATTTCGATATCGCAAGCTAATAAACTAACAATAGCTCGTATTTCAGGCTCACCTCCAAAACACCCAAGCAAACGCATTGATTGTAAATAACTATTGAAATTCCCAGCTATGAAACCCTTAAACTCATCTTTTTGTTGCTGTATATAATCAACAACACGCCTACGAAACAAAGTGTTAAGTTCTGTGAAAACTGTATTGCGATATATATAGAGTGAATCCTCAGGATTTTTTAAAAATTTATTTATCAGACGCTTTACAATAGTTTCATTTTCTATGCCTATTTCTCCAAAAAGCCTCTTACAAGCTAGACTAAATCTTATAACGTCATTGTTATTATCAACATTGCTCTCACTTATTAAATCAGACAAATACGCCACCGCACTCGCCCAAAATAAACAGCTTCCATCTGGGGGGGTGTCAATTATTTGATACGTATGATTTAATTGGGAACCTTGAGAACGAATATCTACAGAACTATAAAAACTATTGTTGTTTTTTTTTAGCCCTTTTGCCATTTTTTCTACTCCTTAAAAATACATTTAGACTTTATTTCTTGTTTTCTCCAGCTACGGGCATAGGTTCTGCATAGCCACATTCTTTACGAGGACACACTTTTTCTGTACCCCGTCGCTTTGTTGTTTTGATCGTCATCACCGGCCATGCACAACGCGGACACAGCTGTTCAATCGGCTCATTCCAAACTGCATAGTTACACGTTGGGTAAGTCGAACAAGAATAAAAAATCTTACCAAAACGTGATTTACGTTTGAGTAAGCTACCCTTGTGACATTCTGCACATTCTATGCCTGTATCTGACGGTTTTTCTAAAGGCTCCATATGTTTACATTTTGGATAATGGCTGCAACCAATAAATTTGCCATAGCGTCCTACTTTAACATGTAAAGCATGACCACATTCTGGGCAAAGACGCCCTTCCACTACTTCAGGTTCACTTACTGTAGTCACTTCTCCTTCCATATTACGTGTGTAGTCGCAATCAGGGTAACCAGAACAACCAATAAATCGACCTCGTTTTCCTAAACGTATTGATAGAGGCTTTCCACATTTAGGACAGCTTTCATCTAACGCTTCTTGGGTCACGTCTTTTCGTTGAACTGTTTCTTCGGTTGTTTCTACCAATGTTCTAAATGGCATCCAAAAGTCCTCTAATAAAGGTACCCATTCTAGTTCCCCTCTCGAAATCTGATCCAACTTATCTTCTAATAACGCAGTAAAACCATAATCCACGTATTGCATGAAGTAACGCGTTAAAAATTTATTAACCACTCTACCAACATCCGTTGGTTTAAAGCGCTTTTGATCCAGTATAACGTATTCGCGATTTTGTAAGGTAGAAATTATAGGCACATAAGTGGAAGGACGACCTATATCTCGCTCTTCCAAAGCCTTTACAAGACTTGCTTCACTATAACGAGGAGGTGGTTCGGTAAAATGTTGATCGGCACTAATAGTAATAAGGTTAACAATATCACCTACTTTTAGAGGAGGCAACATCCCTTCTTCTTCTGATTTCGTTTTAGTTTCGTCTTGACTTTCAAGATAGACAGCCATAAAACCAGGATGAACAATGGTGGAACCATTCGCACGAAAGCAATGATCATAAGCCGCATTTGCGCTTAGATCAACAGCAACCGTATCAATCGTTGCATGGATCATTTGCGATGCAACGGCACGTTTCCAGATAAGTTCATATAATTTACGCTGCTCAGGTGTTAAGTGTGTTTTTATTTGATCGGGCGCATATTCAACATGCGTCGGACGAATCGCTTCATGCGCTTCTTGCGCATTTCTACTCTTAGTACGAAATTGACGAGGCGCCTCAGGCACTTCCTTCTCACCGTAACGTGAGGCAATAAATTCACGCATAGCCTTTATCGCCTCATGAGAAAGATGAACCGAATCGGTACGCATATAAGTGATCAACCCAACAGGACCTTGACCCACATCGATACCTTCATAAAGCTGTTGGGCTAAACGCATCGTTCGCTGTGCTGTAAATCCGAGCTTACGTCCGGCTTCTTGTTGTAAAGTCGATGTCGTAAAAGGAGCAGCTGGATTCCGTTTACGTTGTTTCTTATCAACCTTTGTTACATGTAAATGGCCTTGGGCCATTTTTTCTAATTGTTGTTTAATCTCGGTTGCTTGTGCTTCGGTAGTAATACTAAATTGTTCAAGTTTTTCATGATTATAGGTAATTAAACGTGCAAAAAAATCCTGCTGGTTTGCCTTGTTATTAGCCGTAATAGTCCAATATTCTTGCGTTTTAAACGCTTCAATTTCTTCTTCGCGCTCGACAATTAAACGCAAGGCGGGACTTTGTACACGACCCGCTGATAAACCTCGTCTTACTTTTTTCCAAAGTAAAGGAGATAAAGTAAAACCGACCAGATAATCTAAAGCACGACGTGCCTGCTGAGCATTAACCAAATCCATAGAAATATCACGTGGATCGGCTACTGCCGCCTTAACCGCTGTTTTGGTAATTTCATGAAAAACTACCCGATAAACAGGTTTATTTTTTAAAGCCTTTTTAGACTTGAGAATTTCATACATATGCCAAGCAATCGCTTCACCTTCACGATCCGGATCAGTTGCTAAATAAAGGGCATCTGCTAATTTAAAAGCTTTAATTATCGTATCAACGTGTTTTGCATTCTTTTCAATCAGCGCATAGGTCATTGCAAAATCATGCTCTGGATTAACAGCACCTTCTTTAGGAAGCAAATCACGAACATGCCCGTAGGAAGCTAGCACTTCGAAATCCTTACCTAAATATTTTTTGATCGTTTTAGCCTTCGCAGGCGATTCAACAATCAATAGATTTTTTGCCATGTTCATTTCCTCGCATAACCCCCAGGGACAGCACTAATATAACCTTGTAGCTCAAGTAAGACTAAACGAGCAAGTAATTTATTCGTAGTTAAGCCAGTTCTCACAACCAAGGTATCGATCGTAACCGTTTCAAATCCGAGGCACTCTACAAGCTTTATATCATCAGATTCAAGCTGGGGTCTTGAATCGGTTTCGTTCTTGACCTCTAAATTCTTTTCTGGCTTAACCTGCATTAATGGCGAAAAAGATAACTCAAGCAAAATATCATGGCTATTTTCAATAAGGGTAGCCCCCTGTTTTAGCAAAGCATGACAACCCTGACTTAATGGGTTAAAAATTGAACCGGGAATGGCAAACACTTCACGCCCTTGTTCTAATGCAAAACGGGCTGTAATAAGAGACCCACTTCGCATAGCCGCTTCCACCACTAGAATACCTAAGCATAATCCACTAATGATGCGATTACGCCGTGGAAAATGCTCCGCTTTAGGTGGAGAATCAGGAAAAAATTCAGAAACTAGAGCGCCCCCTTTTTCTACTATTTGTTGAGCCAATTGCTGATGACAGGTCGGATAGATATGATTAAGTCCAGAACCCATAACAGCGATTGTTTTCCCTGTAATAGCTAAACAGCCTTGATGACTTGCACTATCAATACCTCGCGCTAAACCACTGGTAATAACAAGCCCTTGTTTGGCTAATTCACTAGCGAACTGATACGCCGTTTCTAAACCTGTCGGTGTAGGATAACGAGCGCCTACAATGGCTAATTGGTGATCCTGAATAATTGAGGCATCTCCTTCGATAAATAAAATTAAAGGCGGAGAAGCAATTTCGCGCAATAAGTGTGGATAGCGAGGATCATGCCAATGAAGAATATCTCTTCCAACTTTTTCTCGCCAAGCTAAACACGCATCTACTCGTTTCCAATCTGGTTTTTTTAAATATGTAATCAGCGATTCATTAACTTTTGCACCCCGCAATGCCTTAAAAGAAGCTGAAAGTAGTGCAGCTGGAGTTAAAAAAACATTAAGCAATTTCAAAACTGTAGCAACACCACAATTAGGCACTGTATAAAGGGTTAACCAGTCGCGTAGTTCATCCATGTCATCCTATTTGTTTTCTTTATTTTTTTCCTTATATTTAGCAATACTATGTCGAATTTCATTTTTAGCCGTTTCAACATCTTGCCAGCCTTCAACTTTAACCCATTTACCTTTCTCAAGATCTTTATAATGTTCAAAAAAATGCTGTATGCTTTCCGTCAGTTCTATAGGCAAATCTACCCATGTTTCAATCTTACGATAGAGAGTAGATAACTTATCAATAGGTACAGCCAAAATTTTCGCATCAATACCTGACTCATCTTCCATCTTAAGCATCCCTATAGGTCGGCAGCGAATCACACTGCCAATTAACAACGGAAAAGGGGCAACCACTAACACGTCAACCGGATCCCCATCTTCTGATAAAGTCTGAGGTACATATCCATAATTGCACGGATAATACATAGCTGTTCCTAAAAACCGATCCACACACAAAGCCCCTGTTTCTTTATCCACTTCGTATTTAATCGGATCACTATGGCTAGGTATTTCTATCACAACATTAATTTCATTAGGTGTTTCTTTACCAGGACCAATCTTAACAAGCGCGCTCATAATTTATTCTACCTAAAATTAACTTCTAAAGGATAATCATAAACAAATTTGGCACTTTAGGCTATCTTCTCTACAGTAATGCGTGAGTAATTCTATATTGTGTTAAATACACTTAAAAAAATTCCTGCAACCTACTTATTAACACACATAAAGCTTTTAACAAATGTGTCTATACAAGATAAATTATTTTTTTGCGTAAATTTATTACTTTGATAATTATTAGTCGTTTGCAAAAGAGACTTTTCTCCGTGAGATACTCATGCTATAAAGGATAAAAATCATTTAAATTCAGAAACTTTTATGGACTGTATTTTTTGTAAAATTATTAAAGGCGAACTACCGGCAGACATTGTTTATCAAGATGATGATATGGTAGCTTTTAACGATCTCCATCCTCGCGCGCCCATTCATCAGCTAATTGTCCCCAAAAAGCATTTTGCTAGCTTAAATGATCTGACAGATGCTGACACATTATTAGTTGGAAAGATGATACAAAAAGCCCGACTTTTGGCAAAAGAAGCTGGAATTGCAGAATCAGGCTACCGCACCGTATTTAACTGTAATGAGGATGGCGGACAAATCATCTTTCATTTACACCTTCACTTAATTGGTGGACGAAAATTGGAATGGCCTCCAGGTTAGTGTCATTAAAGGCCTTGCAAAATTAAGAGCGGCCTGGGTATATTTCTCTATAACAATAATTTACCTATACCGCTAAGAGAAAAATGATGGATTTAGTCACACTTGTTTTAGCATGCAGCCTTTATACCGACAACTCCATTCCCTATGCCATGATTGAAACAGGAAGTAAAAATAACCCATTGGTAGTAACAATTGATAATGGTACTAAGCATTTTAAAACCATATCCGAGGCGGTAACTTTTACAAAAAAACAAATTGCTCAAGGCAAACTATTGGATATTGGTTTAATGCAAATCCCTAATCAGTGGCTTCCAAAAGTTGGCGCACACGCGGAAGATTTATTCCGCCCCTGTAAAAATCTGGTTGTAGCTACGCAAATTATGAACAAAATCCGCCTACAATGCCAAACGATAGCTGAGCGTAATCCCACACTTAATCTTCAAACATGTATGTTATCGATGTATAAAACAGGAAATACACAAACTGGATTAGATTATGCACATACAGTAATCAATTATGCTGAAAAACACCCTTTCTCTTCATTGGCAAATAAAGCACGTGATCCAGGTATGTTAGAAGCAACAAACTCTAAAAAAGATTTGCCAACTAATGCAAATAAAACATTAATAACGGATACCGAATCCATTAATAGCGAGCAAACGAGCAGAGTCTCATAAAAGATATAATCCTATGTCAAATGTTAATTTTTATTTATTAAACACGTCCAACCAAGAAGATGTTTACCGTGTTCTCTGCCGCTTAGTGGATAAAGCTTATCAACAACAACATCAAGCATTTATTCATACAAACTCTTTAGAGGAAGCCAAACGTATAGATGATTTGTTATGGACATTTCGTGACATAAGTTTCATCCCACATCAGATTGGAGAAACCACACAAAACCATTTTCCAGTTCCAATCACAATTGACTTTGTAGAACCTAAACAAGACAACTATGCTATTTTATTCAACCTTACTCACGAAGTACCACACTTTTTCCTTAAATTTTTGCGTATCATTGAAATAGTACCGGAAGAAAAAATCTATAGAACGCGGGCTCGTAGAAAATATAAAGACTATAAAGAAAAAAACTGTTCGTTAACAACGCATACAATAAGCTTATCATGCTAGATAAAATCTACGATTCGAAACAAATTGAAACTACTTGGCGCGAACGATGGGAAAACAGTACCTATTTCCAGCCCAGTGGCAAAGGTGAACCCTATTGCACTGTGCTTCCGCCGCCGAATATAACAGGCAGCCTACATATGGGCCATGGCTTCCAAGTCACATTAATGGATGCCTTAATCCGTTATCAGCGTATGTGTGGAAAAAACGTATTGTGGCAAGGTGGTACTGATCATGCGGGTATCGCTACACAAATGGTTGTCGAACGCCAATTATTAGCCAAAGGTAAAACTCGACACGATTTAGGAAGAGAGAATTTTTTGGAGGCCGTCTGGGAATGGAAGAATAAATCCGGTGGCATAATTACACAGCAATTGCGCTGCATGGGCGCCTCAATTGATTGGTCGCGCGAACGCTTCACACGTGACCCTGAATTTTCAGCAGCTGTTGAAAAAGTATTTATCGATTTATATCAAAAAGGTTTGATTTATCGCGGTAAACGTCTCGTGAATTGGGATCCACAACTTTTAACTGCTGTTTCCGATCTTGAAGTCATTAATCAAGAAGAACAAGGCAGTTTATGGACTATACGTTACCCACTTGCAGAGGGCAATTCATTTTTATCTGTCGCTACCACACGTCCCGAAACCTTATTAGGAGATGTAGCAGTTGCTGTCCATCCAGATGATCCACGCTTTCAATCTATTATTGGCAAGCATCTCAAACTTCCACTAACTGATAGGACTATTCCTATCATTGCAGATAGTTGCGTTGATCCTGACTTTGGTAGTGGCTGCGTTAAAGTAACTCCTGCGCACGATTTTAATGACTTTGCGATGGCACAGCGACATCAATTAACCAGCATCAATATTTTCACACCTCAAGCATATCTGAATAATAACGTTCCACACGTTTATCAAGGACTTGAACGTTTTGCCGCTAGAAAAAAGATAGTCGCCGATTTAGAAGTAATAGGACTTTTAGAAAAAATAGAAGCACATAGCTTAAAAATACCTAGAGGGGATCGTTCTGGTGTCATCATAGAACCTTACCTTACCGACCAATGGTTCATGTCTATGAAATCATTAGCGAAACCTGCTATCGACGCTATTCATGATAACCAACTTGATTTTATTCCTGAAAGCTGGCGTAAAGTTTCTTTACAATGGCTAGAAAATATTGAGGATTGGTGCATCAGTCGCCAGCTTTGGTGGGGACATCGAATCCCTGCTTGGTATGATAATCAAGGCGATATTTATGTTGGGTATGATGAAACAAGCATTCGTAAAAATCATTCACTTGCTGATTCAGTTCAACTGAAACAAGAGGAAGATGTGCTAGATACCTGGTTTTCATCCGCTTTATGGCCTTTCGTTACATTAGGTTGGCCAAACGCAACAGATGAACTCAACACATTTTACCCCACAAATGTTTTAGTAACTGGTTTTGACATCATTTTTTTCTGGGTCGCGCGAATGTTGATGTTAGGTTTACATTTTACAGAAAAAGTTCCCTTTAAAGAAGTTTATGTCACGGGTTTGATTCGTGACCATGAGGGACAAAAAATGTCGAAATCCAAAGGAAATGTATTAGATCCACTTGATGTCATTCAAGGAATCAGTTTAGAAAAATTAATCAGTAAACGCTGTGAAGGTTTGATGCAACCACAAATGGCTAAAAAAATTGAACTGGCTACGCATCAGCAGTTTCCCAAAGGTATTCCCGCTTTAGGTACAGACGCCTTGCGTTTTACCTATTGTGCCTTAGCATCGCCAACACGTGACATTCGTTTCGATCTAAAACGTACGGAAGGATATCGCAATTTTTGTAATAAACTCTGGAATGCAGCGCGCTTTGTTTTAATACATACAGAAAATAAAACAACATTTTCTACCTATTCGCTTACGATGCCGATTAATCGTGCTTTTTCTTCGCTATTACAATCCACCATTGCCAATATGCATGCCCATTTTCAAACTTATCGTTTTGATTTAATGGCACAAACCATTTATGAATTTATTTGGAATGAATATTGTGATTGGTATTTAGAACTGGCTAAACCTATTTTTCTCCAAACAAATAAGCCTAAAGAACAACACGAAACTTTAAGCAACTTAATCGAAATCTTAGAAATTTGCTTACGTTTGTTGCATCCTTTAATGCCTTTTATTACTGAAGAAATTTGGCAATCGATTGCTCCCCTTGCTAGTAAAACAGGTGAAACAGTCATGTTACAACCTTACCCTCGGATTAACGAAGAAAAAAAAGATGTGATCGCCGAGCAATCTTTGCTATGGATTAAAGAAGTTACCTCAACCATTCGAACACTACGGAGTGAAATGGGAATTGCACCTGGGAAAAAAATTCCATTATTACTTAATAAAGGTAACAA
>JAVHYG010000156.1 GCA_031119195.1 Rickettsiella sp.
GGCATAGTCTTTAAAGGAGACCCCACGCCTGTGAAATGAACGAATTCAGGAAGTACAACGGGTAAATCTTTTTCAGGGACAGGTATGGTGCCACAATCATTGCAGTAGATAATGGGAATTGGCGTCCCCCAATAACGTTGCCGAGATACTCCCCAATCGCGTAAGCGATAGTTTGTTTTGTGTGTAGCCAAATTATTTTTTATTAAAAGTTTAGAAATAGCCGTTGCTGCTTTCTCAGAAGGTAATCCGGTAAAGGGACCTGAATTTAGTAATTGACCCTGCGCGATAAGAGGTGATTGATTATAATCATGGGGTTCTTTGTCTATAGATTCGATAACGGGAATGAGTGGTAATTGATATTTTTTAGCAAACTCAAAATCTCTTTCATCGTGCGCAGGAACACCCATAATGGCGCTACAACCATAATCATTTTTTACAAAATTGGCAATCCAGATCGGTAAAATTTCTCGGGTTATAGGATGAAATGCTGTTATGCCAGTAGCGATTCCTTGTTTTTCTAAGGTTGCAGTAGCGGCTTCAGCAACAGGTACATGCTGATAATCATTTAGGAATTTTTGCACAGCTTTGTCACGTTCTGCCGCATGACGAGCAAGTGAATGCTGCGGTGAAATGGCTAAAAAAGAGACGCCAAATAATGTATCCGGCCGTGTTGTAAAGATTTCGATAGAGGTTAATTGAGGGTCATTGATTAAAAATTGAATAGCTACGCCAGACGATCGGCCTATCCAATGGCGCTGCATTGTTTTGACTTCATCAGGCCAATCATGCAAAGTTTCAAGCCCAGTTAAAAGCTCATCGGCATAAGAGGTAATTTTTAAAAACCATTGTGGAATTTCTTTGCGTTCGATTAAGGCACCGGAACGCCAACCGCGACCGTTTATTACTTGCTCGTTAGCTAAAACTGTCTGATCCATCGGATCCCAATTTACGACGGCATTTTTTTTATAGGCAAGTCCATTTTTAAAGAGTTGAATAAATAACCATTGTTCCCATCGATAGTAATTAGGATTACAGGTTGTGACTTCACGACTCCAATCAAAACTTAGACCTAATTGTTTAAATTGTTCTCGCATGTGATCGATGTTAGTGTAGGTCCAATTGGCTGGTGCTACATTTTGTTTAATTGCTGCATTTTCAGCGGGTAGACCAAAGGCGTCCCAACCGATAGGGTGAAGGACATTCTTGCCTAACATGCGTTGATAACGTGCGATGACATCGCCTAATACGTAATTGCGTACGTGACCTACATGCAACGTACCGCTTGGATATGGGATCATAGAAAGACAATAGAATTTTTCTTTATTAAGGTCTTCTGTTACCTTAAAGCATTCATGTTCTAGCCAGAATTTTTGGACTTCAGGTTCTATTACTTCAGGTTGATATTGTTCTTGCATAATTAGCTAGTTACCTTGTTGTTTGTTCGCTAAGTTTATGATTAATACTTGGTTTTTGTAATATATTGTGTAAAAAAGCTGGGTCTGGGGTTTTAGTTAAGATCATTACTCAGTACCTTCGTTTTTAATTAGCGACGGTTTCTAGAATATATCGTCTTTTAGCATAGTAAGACATTTCTGCATTTCACTCCCCACATACCGCACTAGGCTTCTCGTTACGATTCTTAAATACGCTCGCTATCTCATCCTCGCTTAATGACGTACCGAAGATAAGCGTAACATAAGATGATTAATCCTACTAAAAACACAATAATTGGACAATCTCCTATGCGAACCCATGGTGTAGATCCTATGGTTTTATTAACAAGTCCTGTTAATACACTGATTTGGAAAGGTGGAAGATATGCTTGGAGTCGGCCTTGTGGGGTCACAATTGCAGTCATTCCTGTATTACTTAAAAATAGTAAATAACGTCCGGTTGCTAATGCCTGAAATTGTCCAATTTGTAAATGTTGTGCCAAGGCAAATGAATCACCAAACCAGGCGTCATCATTAATCGTCAGTAATAATTGAGCATTAGGAAGTGCATTTCGGACCAAACTTGGATAAGCAATTTCATAGCAAATAAAGGTGCCTAAATTTAAACCGGCTACGTTGAATGCTGCTTGGTTAGCAGAACCCGATGAAAAACCGGACATTGGTATATTTAATAAATTTAAAAGTCCTTGTGCCCAGGCGATCCACCAAGGAAGATATTCTCCAAAGATCACAAGCTGTTGCTTGTAATAAGTAGCGTGGTCAACGCCCAACGCAATCATTCCATTGTAGTATTGAAAACCTTTTTGAATAGGAATGCCTGTAATAAGTGTAGTTCCATGCTTTTTTGCTTCTTTATCAAGTTGTTTTATAAAAGGCAGCGCCTTATGTTTTAAAATTGGAATAGCGGCTTCTGGCCAAATAATAAGCCGACTACGCCAATAAGATTGGGTTATTTGCCTATAGTTCTCTAAAGAAGACTGAAGATATTTAGGCTCCCATTTTATTTTTTGAGGAATATTGGCTTGGACAAGACTTACCTGAATAGGTTTTCCTACTATTCGGGTCCAGTGGATAAAAGTTAGGCTATAGCCAAAAGTCCAGAGTGCAATAAGGATTAATAAGCGCCATAAAAAATATGTCCATGTTTTTTTTGTGGCAAGTGAATCGAAGTGTCTGTATGAGGTGGGATAAATTATATCAAGCAGTAATGCTGAACTAAATGTTACTAAAAAGGCAAGGCCATATACTCCGATTAGTGGCGCATAGCCGGCAAGTGGAGAGTTGATTTGGCTGGTACCCAGCAATAACCAAGGAAAACCAGTAAAAATCCAACTTCGGAACCATTCACTGAGTGTCCAAATACTTGGAAAAATCATAAAACGTTTAATTCGATTATTTATAGGGAAAAATAGATTTAAAAGAAAACCTGAAAGGCCTATAAATAAACTTAAGATAAAAATGAATAATGCAGTAATTAGCAGCGATAAAAAAATTGAAGTATGGCCAAATACATGGATACTGATATAGACCCAGGAAACACCGACTGAATAAAAACCAATCCCAAAAAAAAGACCGATGGAAAAAGCACGTTTAGGTGTGCAATTTAGCCAGAGTAATAATAAAAAGGCCAGACAAATGATGGCTAAGGGGTAGAGAGCAATAGGTGCAAAT
>JAVHYG010000157.1 GCA_031119195.1 Rickettsiella sp.
ATATATGGAAAGAAAGCAAAATTTGAAATTCAAGGACTGGGAGGGAGCTACGGGTTTGAACGCCTTATATCCTATAAAAATTTACCTGAAATGGGTCCTCCAGAAACAGAAATTTGGGAATTTCCTATGCTGGATGATTCATGGGAAATCGAATTTAAGAGTTTTGTAGAAGACATTAAAAAAAGTCGTTCTTCAGGTCCGAATCTAAATGATGCTTATGCAGCACTCAATATCGTAAAAAAAATAGCGCAAGGATCTGGCTATGATTATTACCCGTAGTCCTTTACGTATTTCCTTAGGAGGTGGGGGAACGGATCTCCCTTCTTATTATTTGAATTATGGAGGATTTCTAATAGCAGCGGCTATTGATAAATATGTTTATATCACATTGCACCAAACGTTTGTTGAAGAATTAATTATTAAATATTCTAGCTTAGAAAAAGTGAAAGATATAGATGCTATTCAACATCCTATCATTCGTGAATCCTTAAAATACGTTGAAATAAAGGCACCACATTTAGAAATTTCAAGTATGGCTGATATTCCTGCAGGCACAGGGTTGGGTTCGTCAGGTAGTTTTACTACGGCACTTTTAAAAAATCTACATATGTTTAAAAAAAACTTGATTCATCCTAAAGAGTTAGCTGAGCAAGCTTGTTATATAGAATTAGAGAGGTTAGCTGAGCCCATTGGCAAACAAGATCAATATATTGCAGCTTACGGTGGTTTAACCTGTTTTGAATTTCTACCAGATGGCTCTGTGAATGCTTTTCCTTTAAAAATAGATAAGGAAACACTGTATAGTTTAGAAGATAATCTGCTTTTATTTTTTACAGGTTACTCGCGTTCCGCATCGAGTCTGCTTAAAGAGCAAGATGATAAAACGAAAGATAAGGATCCGGCCATAATTGAATATCTTCATTTTATTAAAAAATTAGGATGGGAAAGTAAAAAAGCCTTAGAGTCTGGAAATTTAATAAAATTTTCAAAACTGATGGACGAACATTGGCAATATAAAAAGAGTTGTTCGCAAAAGATGAGCAATAAAAAAATTAATCAATGGTATGAAATTGCGTTAAAGAATGGTGCATTAGGTGGAAAATTAATCGGTGCAGGCGGAGGTGGGTTTCTTATGTTTTATGCACAGGATAAAGTGCAATTACGTCGTACCATGTGCGGCTTAGGTCTACAAGAAGTAAGATTTCGATTTGATTTTGAAGGAACAAAGTTAATTACCCAATCTTAAATTTTATAGGTATCGGTTGATCGTGAAAAGTTTATTCACTATTGTTATTTTGGCAGGAGGGTTAGCGACGCGTTTGCGTCCAATTACTGATAAGATTCCTAAATCTATGGTTCTTATCAATGACGAACCCTTTATTTCGCACCAATTACGCTTGTTAAAAAAAAAGGTTTTAGCAAAGTTGTTTTATGTATAGGCTATTTAGGCCATTTGATACAAAATTATGTGCAAGATGGAAAACAATTTGGTTTATCCGTTACTTATTCTCAAGATGGAGAAGTTTCATTAGGAACCGCAGGAGCTATTAAAAAAGCTTTACCTTTATTAGAGGAAAAATTCTTTGTTATTTATGGGGATAGCTATTTAGACTGTAATTATGAAATGATTCAACGCGCATTTACAAGGGAAGATAAGCTAAGTTTAATGACGATATTTAAAAATAATAATCAAGGAGATAAAAGTAATATTGTATTTAAACAGGGTGAAATTATTAAATACAATAAAGAAAAAAATGAAGCAACTATGCAACATATTGATTACGGAATAAGTATTTTTAATCGATCGATTTTTCTAAATATCCCCCATAACAGCTTTTGTGACCTAAGTAGTTTGTATAAGAAATTATTAATTAGTAAACAAGTAGCTGCCTTTGAAGTACATCAACTTTTTTATGAGATAGGCTCACTTACGGGACTATTTTCTTTTGAGCGTTATCTTAAAAATAAGGAACTATAATGAAATATTAAACTAGAGAGTACTTTAATATTATGAAAAAGGAATTTTTATGTTCGTAAAACAATTTCTATCAGAAGTTAAACAAATTGCCGATCAACTGAATAATCAACCTATCCGATTAGTTATAGATTTATTATCTGAAATACGGGGTAGAAAAGGACGTTTGTTTATTTTAGGTGTAGGAGGGAGTGCGGCAAATGCTTCCCATGCGGTCAATGATTTTAGAAAAATTACTGGTATAGAAGCTTATGCGCCAACTGATAATGTATCAGAATTAACTGCGCGGGCTAATGATGAGGGATGGACATCTATTTTTAGTCATTGGTTAGCAGTAAGTTGTTTGTCCGCAAATGACATGTTATTTGTTTTTTCTGTAGGAGGCGGTAATTTAATTAAAAATATTAGTCCAAATTTAGTCATGGCTTTACAATATGGTAAACAAATAGGAGCAAAAATCATAGGAATTGTTGGTCCTGAAGGGGGTTACACAGCACAAGTCGCAGATGTTTGTATACGTATTCCTTTAGTTAATGCTATGCATATTACTCCCCATGCAGAGGCTTTCCAAGCTGTAATTTGGCATTTATTAGTTTCTCATCCTAAGTTAAAAAAAGTTGAAACTAAATGGGAATCATTGAATGAAGTTAAAAACTTCATAGAAATAGATACTGTTAAGATTTAATGATACTTCTAAAAAATAAACTTAATGTAATTTAAGGTCATGGTTTACACTTCAAGTGTATGCATGCGGATCATTGAAATTTTATGGAGAAAATTAAATGAGACTAGAAAAATTACCTATCCAATTGTTTGCCGATGGGGCGGATAAGCAAGAAATAGTAGCCCTCTATCAAAATCCCCTTATTAAAGGGTTTACAACCAACCCTAGTTTAATGCGTAAAGCAGGCATTTTTGATTATGTTTCGTTCTGTTTAGAAGTTTTAGAGGCAATTCCCGATCGTCCTATTTCATTTGAAGTTTTTTCAGATGATTTACAAGAAATGAAAAAACAAGCATTAAAAATTAGCCGATGGGCAGAAAACGTTTACGTTAAAATTCCAATAAGTAATATCTATGCGGAATCGACACTTGGGTTAATTGAAGAATTATCTAATCAGGGAGTCAAACAAAATATTACTG
>JAVHYG010000022.1:0-458 GCA_031119195.1 Rickettsiella sp.
TTAGCTAAATTTATCTATCGCAGCATATCATGTCCTTTGCGCTTGCTTGCGTTCTTGACTCTCAGCTTTTACCTCATTAGCCGGAAAACATTTTCCAATCGTTTTTTTGGCGTACCACTCACCGGTTTTGAAAAACAATCCACTCATGGACATGCTAACCACAGGCATTGCTACTGCTTCCATAGTAGGTATACTCAAGCCTTCAATGAACAATGTGATTAACAAACTGGGATTAAGAAAAAAAGTATAGAGTAGAATGGGCACAACCAATTTCATCAGTTTATTTTGAATGTTGTGTGTGGCTTTTTCTCCCAGCTGGGCCACGAGCAATCCGACATAAGTCATCCCTAAAGAATAAGCAAAACTCTACGAGGCATCTTCTAAACCTATCGGTAGCGTTGGTCCCGAAAGGAATGAGTTCATGCTCGCACTACCCATTGCCAACACCGTAGGTTTTA
>JAVHYG010000022.1:468-15888 GCA_031119195.1 Rickettsiella sp.
ACTTAGGATACTGTTGTTTATTTCGTTCAGATACCTCATGACACACACCTGATATCAAACCACTCATCAAAGACGATATTGGAATGCTTATCACTATCGCTTCAGATTTCTTTGCCTGATAAGACATCAATTCGGTTTTAGTATCTATTGTAGTGTTTGGTATTGAACGACGTCTTCTAAAAACCTCATTGATATCTCTATGCGCTGGATCATTTTTCTCAGTTTCATTAAAAGAAAAATTACTTGAATTCTGGGTTGAAAATATTTCTATCCGATTTATATTTTCATAGGTATGGTTTTGCTGTTCCATTGAAGCAAAAACAAGGCTGTTCAATAGTTTTTCTCGCTTCAACCACTGGCTTTCAAAATCCGGGGCCATATTAATCTCTGTTTGTTTATCGCTTAACGATAATGTCAAATTATCTGAGAATTGAATACTTAAAGTAGATAACTTGGGTTCCTTAAAATAATTGGCAAATAAAATAGTATTCGGCTGTGTTTTTGGAAAAAGATTTAAGTTATTAGTAAGTCTTACATGAGCACCATCACGAAAAAATACATGCTGATCAAAATCTCTAGGAATAATAATCTTGGTCCCTGCTTCGACATCACCGGCTTGTATAACTATACCTGGCTGCTGGCCAAATTCTAAAGGGATGGGTTCCAAGCGCAAATAAGGAGGTGATCCAACTATTTTTTGTGGTGCTATATCGGTAATAATATGTAATTGTTTATGCCAATCATTCAGTGTTGCATTTTTTAAACGGATACTCATTTCCGGAATACCTAAGGTAAGCAATACATCATTTCCCAAGTGATTGTTAGAATTAGGAAATATTATTCTTATAGGAGCGCTAAATTGACGTGTTATTGATCTAAGATCTAAAGTGTCAATAAAATCATTATCGCTGCGTTGATAAAGTACCACGTTAGACGCACGTCCATAATTCATAACAAAAAGATTTTCGCCACCATTGCCCACCAAATGTGTTTCATAAGCGCTGGGATCATTTTGCATGACTTCGTGTTTGCCATGACCGATGATAAGCAATTTATTTTCTTCTGTAGAAAAGAAAAAAGTCATATTTAAAGCATTAGCTATGGAAGAATATTTATCTATAATAGTATCGATATTAGATTCAATATTATTATAAAAAATGTAAGTATTTTGTTTATCTCCTAACTTAAGTTCTGCCCCATCTTGGAAATAAAAAACGCTAGTTTTAGATCTAATTGCATTTACCTTAAAAACAAAGTTTGCAAAATTGAAGTGGACTGTGTGTTGTAAAGGGATATTATCTGCTTGTTGTTTAGCTTGGAAAGAAATTGACTCTAAGTTTTCTACCCTGCAGTTAAACATAAATTGATGTATTGCTTCTCCTATTGCAGGTAAGTTAACCTGTGTTTCTCCTGCTTCAGGAAATATAATGTAACTAAAGTTTCCTTGAGTTGCTTTGTTATCGACGATGGTATTAGGATGCAAAGGCATTTTTAGTGCATAATCGCAATGTGCCGCTGGGGGAATAGAGATCTGGTCTTTATCGCTTCGTGTTCCACCCTGTGTGTTCAAAATTCGGGTATTACAGTCAGCAATAAATGATTCGGCAAATAAACGTTTTCCGATAATGTTTTCTACATTGCGAATTGTGATTGAATTTTCTCGACCTTCAATTTGTCGTGTACTCAAATCAATTATTGGCCTTTCTGATGGTGAAAAAGCAGATAAATCCAGTGTATCCTCACCTTCCCCGCCATTCAATATACCTCTAATTGAACCCGCTTGCAGTATAAAAAGATCATTCTGCTTCCCACCCGTGAAATACATAAAACCCTTTTTAATGGTAAAAAGATTTGGGTTATCAGGGAAACCTATCGCCCGCGCATGTCCTTCTCCTAAGTTAAAATAAGCGAGATTTCCAGTGGCATGGCTGTTGGCAAGACCAAATGCGTTTTCACATCGAAATGCTTTTCCGTCATCTGAGAAATCGGATAGAGAAGCACTATCACCCTCTCCAGTGGGCAAACAAATAAATCGTATGGCGCTAGGCTCTGGATTGCTAGGAACAACGGCCGTTGATTTATACGCAACTTGTTTTTCCTGAAAATTCACGGAACTATATTTGTATTCTTCGAAAATAGGATGGCATAGCTTCACTGTTTTTTTTGGACGTACTGTCCCTGCCTTCCAATCTCCAACATAATCCAAGGGACCCTTATCTTTTTCAATGATGCGACATTCTTGACTTGTTTGTTCAAACGCTGAAAAAATATGGTAGAGAATTTCTGTGTGATTTTTTAGAAAAGTTAATTTTTTTTGTTTAAAAAGATGGTTATAAAAATCAATTAGATCAGCCTTTTTTTGAATATATTCCTCAGGTGGAATATTGAAAAAACCTCGCCAGCCTTCTTTAAATTTCTCCCAACCGGTCAAATGCACTAAAGTATCAAGACGAGCAACGGATTGCACGGCTGCAAATATCTGCATACCTAACATGATAATGCCACTCACTATTTGACCTATCGGTCCAGCCACATTCGAGATCCCTGCCAAGGCTTCGAAACCAGCAAATTCCGCCATTTCAATTCCAGCTGTAATAAGATCCGATCCTAACATCAGGCTATCGCCTACTACACCTACAAGCGCGTCCGCAGTACCGTTTGCTAGTGCTTTAGCTTGATTGACTAAATCAAAGGCAATTAATATCGAAGTTCCACGATTTAGAAAAGGTGTACTCATTTTTAATGACCTTCCTAATAGACTTTCTCCTTCGGCAATTAAGCGTTCCCCTTTTATTATTGCTGCTTCAGAAAACTTTCCTAAAAAATAACCTCCACCCATTAAACTAAGGTTGATCGCCGCTGTTTTATTTGCATCTCCTCTAAGCAAAGCAGCTAAAGTTGCTTCAGCCATCATACCCTGCATCAATCCGGAAGAAATTCCACCCATTAGTTTAAAATGGGGTTTCATCCTCTCAATGCGAATAAGTTGTCGGACTATGTCTTGCTTAGATCCTGAGATTTGACTACTGGCTGCCAGTTTAAGAAGTTCTGTACGTGAGATATCATCCATCCCTTTATAAGCTTCAAGCAGAAGGGAACTATCGATATTGATGGTCTGGGTATTAGCTTTATCCTCAGCAGTATTGATTGAGTCAATGATGTCTCGAGATAATAAACATTCATCAGCCGTGCGTTTTTTTCTATTGGAAAAACACATTCTTTTCGCCGCAGACGGCATAGCGAAATCATCATCAACATCTGTTCCTACGTCAATGTCATCAAAACTATCATTGTTATCAAAATCTAGTTGGCTAATCGTTTGTTGGGGGAACAATACATCGAGCAAATCATGACTTATAGAAGTTTGTTGCTGCTGTAACCATTGATCAAAATCAAATATAGGGATTTGTGGTTGTAGTAACGAAGCGCCAAACATAGGATTATGTAGTTCTATGAAATTTTCTAATAAAGGGGAGATAGCAGATTGAACTACCCTGTCTTTAATAGACATCATTGCCGGATAAACTATTTGATTGTGACTCCACATTCTTGATCTAAGCGGCTTGTTAAATTGTAACTGAAGTTCTTGCTTAAGCGTGATCTCCAGCTTTTGTTTTTGCTCTGTGGTTAAACTGAGCTGTCTTTGCAATTCACTTGCAGAAAAGTCGACTCTGTTTAATGGCTCTAAGTAACCTAAGATTATCTGTTTAGGACCTGAAAAACCCACTCTTGCTGCTCTTGCATTCAGACTCGTACCGGGATGATTTGGCATGCCCGCTTTTAAACTGGCTGATTGCGGATCAAAAATTACTGCGGCAGGCAATAATGGATCAGCCAAATAAGTCGATTTGATATTAAATCGATCTTGCTGCCGATAAATTTGCTTTAAAACCTGATCAATATTGCTATCTGAGATGATTTTTCCATCAATTACATCAGGCTCCGTACTGACAGAGCGATCCCTTCCTCCAGTCAAATATAAATCTATCTTAGGTGTATCAGGAAATTCTTTTAACAATTCATTAATAAACGTTAATGGCCCGGATAATCGGTCGAAATGAGTCAAAACAGACTTTTTAGTCAATGGATCATGGGCAATGACAACCACACATTGTTGAATGTTATAAGTGCCTAACTTTAATTGTTGACTAATACCCATCTCACGTTGAAATACGACTTGTGCCTCATCATCCACTATTCCTTGTGTGAATTTATAAGCTTCACTGTAATGGAAAGATTCACGTTCAATTAAATCTTCTATAGAAGTGGGAGGCGGTAGTAGTAAACCATTTTCTTTAATAGCCTTATAAAGACCGGCTAAAGCTAAATGAGCAGCGAGTTTTTCTCTATCCGTTCCAGCTCTTTGCAGCAGGTCCCGTTGCTGAACTTCATAGCCAGCTGTTTCACCATTTTTAATATAACTATAGGCTAAATTCTCATAAGCTTTTTCAAGATAAATATCCATTTTTAAATCAGAAAAAATTTTAATTCCTGCATTGATATTTTCCTTTGCTTTGAGATGATTAGCGATTTGTTGATAGGCCAAACCTAATTGATATTGCGCCTCAGCGAGACTAATATGCCGAGACGTATTCTTTTTATATAAGGGAATAGCGGTTTCTAATTTAGTGATGGCTTGTTGATAATTTCCAGAGTCATATTGTGCGCGCCCTTCTTTATATAGCTGTTTTGCTTGCTGGTAATCTGGGGTATTTAAATCACTAAATAAACTAAAATCGCTTGTTTCTAAATTTGGAAAATTTCTTTGTGCGTTTAATATTTTGTCTTTCCATTGATAATATTTAGCTAGCTTCACTTCTTTTAGTGCCTTAAGATAATTTTCAGGAAATATTTCTGTTTTAATAGATTGGAGTAACTGGCGCGAATTATGAATAATTTGTTTCCCATCCGCCTCTGATAAGTTATTGCGTCCCTTTATTTTCCTCAAAAAACTCGCTAATTGATTATATAAATCATCTACAAGTTCTTCGTCTAAATCAGGTCTGGAATCTAATAATATATTGCCTAAAGTATCACTATCTCTCAAATTCTCTAGCGCTTCAGTTAGTGCCTCGACCTCCGCTTTTGCATCGATTGGCATAGAGTTTTGATGCATTTGATGAGCAGCATCATTTAAAGACTCTTCAGAGTCACCTATCAACCAGGCTAAATCATCTATTGCTGAGTTCACCTCAGCGATTAAATCGTTTCCTGCCTTTGCTTCTGCTATTAAATCCTCTGCAAGTTGTTCGGCTGTTTGACCATCATTATTTGTTATTGCTAAATCTGCTTTAGTAGCTATTCCTAACAACAGATCTAAAATTTCTGGATCCTTTCTAACGACTCGAATTGCTTCATGAATTGGCGTATTGCCCTTTCTGTTCTGCATGCTTAAAAGCTTTAAATGAGCGTATTTATAATCATTTTCCAAAAAAAACTTAACCAGTTTTTTGTTGGCCCATATTACAGCGGCAGTCAGTGGAGTATTTAAATCCGTAGATTCCTGTATGTTAAGTGCAGTTAAATGAGGAATAACTAATTCAGCAATTTCCATTTCCTTTTGTATATCGGTTTGACCAGATTCTATTTGTTCTTTAGTCCGAGAATCAGATAAAAGATGTGCGATCGTTTCGCCGTCATGATCGAGCAGGGAAAAATCAGCTTTACCGGAGTTGATTATTTCCTTAATTATTGAGATTTTTTTATCTCTGATAGCCCGAATTAATGGCGAAAAATAATATTTACCCGTTTGTAAGTTAACGTCAGCTCCCTTTTCAAGCAGTTTCTTTGTAATAGTTGCTTCTAAATATTCAGTCGCTTGTTCAGTCGTGAAACTAAAAAAATTTTCGCTAGGTTGCGGAGTAATTATTTCCGTTAACGTCTCAGGAGTAATCCTTGTATTGCTTTTAATAACGGCAAACAAAGGAGCAATTTCATCTTCGGGTATGGATGATCTTTCCTCTTCATATTCATATTTTGATTGTATTTCATTTCGAATGCTTGCTTTATCAAAAAGTTGGTTATTTCCCTTATTTGGGTCAGCACCCGCATCAAGTAAGGCATTGATAGTGGTGAGTTCTAATTTTTCACAGGCATCATATAGGGGGGTTCTTTGTTGAGTGTCTGCTAAATCAATATCATGTCCTGTTGCTATAAGAAACCTAACTAGAGGCAGATTTCTTTCCGCAGCGGCTTTATGTAAAAAGGATTTTCGATTGGCAATCGAACTACTTTCATTAGCGTTACCATTTAAAATAAAAAGATTTTTACCTTTATTTTCATTTTTAAAGTTATTTTCAAGTTTATTATAATCAGTCTCAAATTTATTTTTTTCAATAAAATTAGATAGAAGTTGATATCTTTGCTGAAAAGTTGTTGTGAGTACCGAAACATATTTTTTTGAAGTTGCAACAGGCATACTTATTTTTCTCTAATATTAAAAAAATTGTTAAGAATAAATTTTAGAAATTTATTCTTAACGAAAACGGTCGCGCACTATATAGAGTTTTTTTTAAACTGCATAGCTTTATTTTTAAAAAAAATTTTTTAATTTCTGCGTTTATACTGCTACTTGAAAAAAATTTTGTGAGAATAAGATTGGTCTATTTTGGATAGATACATCCATGATCTATTGTAATTTCTCGGAACTAAGATATCATTAGGTTTGATTAAATGTTAATCCGATATGCACGCTATCAATGTCATATCGATAACTACTTCTGGGCGTTACCGCGCGGTCCTCATTTTAAGTATCTATAAAAACTATAGAATGCAAGTTATTATTGGGTTTATTTTTAAGCGTAATGGGAGCAGGATAATTCCGGTTATTTTTTATCATGTAGAAAGCCCTTGCCTAAAAAAGAGATTATAAATTTTAGTCGAAAAAGACTAAATCTATTCTAGAATGAAGTCTGTAACCGATTTTGTGTAAATGCCGCGTTAGGAGATCTACCTTTAAATTCGATAGCGAATCGATTTGTGACATTTCTTCAATACTATCCATTTAGACACCTCAAACAAAGCTCGTTTTCACCTTATAAGCTCTCGTTTTTGTGCTCACATTTAAGTTTTTCTAATTTTGTATCATAGAGAAGCTCATCGATTTTATTCATGATCTAATAATTTAGGATTTATTCTTCTTATGCTTTGAATTGCTTCGTTAACTAATTTCTCGTTGCCAATGTCCTGGCCATAGAGAAGAAAGGTAAATGCTACATAAAGTGCTAAAAAACGTGCATAATTCCAAATTTTTTGATCAACAAAACCATAAATTTCATGGAATATAGAGTGATACTCTGATGAGTAAAACCCCCAAATAATTGATAGATCGACGACAGGATGATTAATACCCAAATCACCCCAATCAATCACGCTGGTTAATTTTCCATGATTAAAAAGTAGATGCTTAAAATGTAGATCACCGTGTACAAGCGACAAGGAATTGGATAGTTCTATAGTTTGAATCTTCTCTACTTCATTATTAATTTCATTACTATTAATATCATAACAATCTAAGCTAATAAGTTGATTAACCCTCTCTTTAAAGGTAGTAATCGCTTGCTGCACTTGAGTTTTATCAAATACTTGTGATTCAGCACCTAGGTGTAACGCCTGTTTTTTAGTAATCGCATGCAATTGCTTTAAAAATAGCGACAGTGCTTTTAAGCTAGCTAAGCGATTTTCCTGGCTTAAGTTTTCCCCTGATGTACCTTGTAGACGGGTATAGCCCTGAAAAGGATAAGGGTAATATTCGCTCGGCTTTCCTTGGTAAATAGGATTCGGAATTTGTAAAGAAAAATGTGATTGTAGTTGAGGTAGAACCCTATTTTCATGTTCAAACAACTCAACTGCTATTTTTCGCCTGGGGAAGCGAAAAATAACATTCTCATTCACTAAAAAAACACGGTTGTCCCAACCTTCGCCAATAAGTCGGATATTGTTTAAAGGCAACAATCTAGGAAATTGTTCCAGTAAACACTGTTTAACATGTTCTGCTTGAACATCAATATCTGCTTGCCATTTTTTAATAGTATTCATTTTTATTTATTTATGTTTAATGGAACTTAGCCTGAAACTACGCACCTTGGCCAAGTTGGATTGATAAAGTTACCTCACCTTTGGTCAATACACTCTTTAGGAATGTATAAGCCTAAACAGGCTACTACAAACATGTCACTTCTACCTGGAAGCTTAAGTTTTGTGAACCGTTCAAAATACGCTTATTTATTCGCAGGAATGCCTAAACCGGTGTCTTTTATTTGAACGAAGCAGCATAATTCGGGCATCAATAGTCTAAAGCCTTTCTCATACTATAAAATGAATTCATATAGCTCAGCTTTTTGCATATCGTCCATCTCTCCATATTGAGCTTGACTTTTTTTTCTTCTAAACCTTAAGCTATACTCGATCAAGCTAAATCTACAGATAGTATCCAGTTTAAAGCTTAAATCTAGTAAAATTATTTTTCGCGCCTAGGTAAACAGTTTAGGCTATTGCTATGATTCCAGCTCAAATGGGCAGTTCTTAACACTATTTCCTGTACACTTGTAAACACCCTGTTTATAAACGATATTAACAATAGCCCAGTATTTTCTATAATCACCATTGAGTTTAAATTGAGGTTTTTGAACTGCTTGTTCGTTATCAATCAAATCAAACATTCTTCCATCCTTCAAACGGTATGAACAACGCGTAAGCATACCTCCTAACGTATGATCATCAGCATTTTTAGAAAGAAAAAAGGCCGCTTCAAAATTTTTAATACTAGATAAATGTAAATCGATAGCATGTTCACCAATTAAATTTAAGTTAGAATTTGTATAAATACAAGCTTTTCTGGCTTTATCTAATAAAGAAACTAGCATACGCCTTATCTTTTTATTATCCTCTGAGGATACGTCTATGTTTAATTTATCACAAACAAATAGGACAAGCGGATTATAGTCCGGCCGTAGTGGGTAAATTGCCGCAAAAAAATTATCCGGATCCGCATTGATTCTCTGCGTTATCTCTTTAACAACTTGATTATCTAATTTTTCCAAATTATATTCTTTAAGCTGTTCGATTAGTGTCGTCTTTACCATATCCTTTGTAACAAGTGTTTTACAGTATTTAATAGATTCTGGACTAGGACAGTAAGCTGCATGAACAGGTAAAATAAAAAATAAGGTAAAAATAAACGAAAAAAATAATATTTTTTTTATCATAAATTACTCCGTCAAACTAAAAAATATAATTTTATTGTAAAATTTCCAATTAAGCTCATATACTAATCAATAATGTAGCCACATCGTAAGTGATTTCCATATTTAGTATTTATAATTTTATTGCCAAAAGTTTATGGTTATTTTTTTAAAGCTAAATTAAAACTCAAATTTTTAGCAACAGAATTTTTTATACTTAAGCTATCCTATTTATAAAAAGCAATGAGCCTATGAGTAATAGCCATTTTATGCAGTTTCAAGTGTATATCTCACGGCCATATTAATTATTTATACTTTTATCTTTCAAACCTACACTGATTAATCCTTCTTTTAAGTCCGATCCAAAACTATAACTACCTAGATATTGCTTATATTAAAACGTTGATATACTTCTGCATGATTTATTAGTGCATTTTCTGCTATTTTTGACGGTTTAAAATGTTCAGAGTTTACAGTTTTCTTTGTAGACGTAGCTGTATTCGTTGCTTTTTTATTAAAAAAACTTTGCGCAATTAAATGTGATAGCATCAACGTTCCATTTAGATCAAATTGTGCAGTTACTTGCGTAAAGGTACTTTTATTAAGCTTGTTATTATTTTTTTGATGAGAATCTAACGTTGTATACTCGTCGAATAAAAATGATTTTTTATCTAGCTCTTGATGGATGAAATGCTGACTTAATGTTGCATTTTCCTTTTTCTCTGGAAATTGATCTTCTGTAGTCGTAAAATATTCTTTTTTTTGAAAAAACTCTGCACAAAATTGCTTAATCGTCGCGCTAAATGCGATACTACTTTCTTTCAACCAATTAAACACGTACTGGACTGGGGATAATGTTCTTGGTGCGGAATTTGCCGCGCTAGTTTGGAATTTATGAGCTAATGCTGCATCAATTGAGCGTTTACTAAGCGAATGATTGCTTGCTACGTCCAAGCGGTCTAAAGGAAAACCTGTAATATTACGCTCATACACTTCAGAAAATTGAGTAGCATTATTAATTTCTGTTAAATGCTGTTGCATTTCTAAAGATTGATCAAAAAAATTAAACGTTGCGGATAATATTTTTTTCTGCATCATCTGATTCGCATAATACTGCTTACATACGATGGTACAACGATCATAAGGATCGCTGAATAAGTTAGTTATGATTAGATTAGTTTTATCACGGAAAAAAAGATAATTTCCTATTTTTTTTAATACAAAAATTTCAGCATTCGTTTCTACATTTTGATGGGTAAGCACGATAATTTCTTTATCGCTGTCAAATGTTAAGGGGATAGTTTCTAATCGCCAAGTACCATTATTTGTTTTAATACTCCTAGGAATAGTATCTAAAATAACATTCAGTTTTTGATACCAATTATCAAGAAGCGCATTTTTTAAAATAATACTAGTCAGCTGCAAATAAGGAGTTTCGGCAGCTACCTTAATTATTAAATCATGTCCCCTATGTGATACATGCGGTGTAATCGTACAATTCGGCCAAAGTTGATTTGCTTTTACGACTACTTTACGTAGATCCAAGGTATCGGTAAGCATTTCAAAGTCACCTAAATTTTCGTGCACACTATCATAAATAACTATTTTAGGAAGGGGGAATGTAGCATTCGCTGCTGAAACAACATAGATATTCTCATCTTCGTTATCATTACTATTACCAATAACATTACCTACTAAATAATTTTCAGTATCGTCATTCGTATAAAAAACTTCATATTTTTTCTGACCAACGAATACGGATTTATAATCCATTAATTGAATAGAAAGTGTTTTACCCAAACGTTGAGCTAATTTTATAAAAGAATTGATGCGTTCATCAATTTTTCTATTATCCTTATTGTCATATTCTCGAGCGTAAATATGGTCTTTATTTAATAACTTAATTTCAATACCTTGAAAAAAATAACAAGCTTGTTGTGGAACCACAGTAATATTATTTCCTAGTCCTCTGTTTGTATTGGGATAAGGATCAGAAATAGTGATGGAAAATATTTCTTTAGAAAAATTTTTAGCTGTCCGTAAAGCTAGATCGAAACGGATAATTGCATTAACCACAGTAATTGTTTGAATTTCTGTCAAAGAAAAGTCAAAAAAGAATTGATGTTGTGTTGTTTCCGTAAAAGAAAATCGTACCCTCGCTTCTCCTCCACCCAGAGCCGGGACTCTATAACTAATAGAGTTAACGCCTGAGTCTAAGAAACTAAGTACCTGGGTATTATTCCTTAAGACTAGTTTCGGATTCTTATTTGAAGTAGGTGTTATGTAAAAATAATCCGGAAAATCTTTATTTTTACCGCCGTAACCATCGATAAAGTCAGTATATTCGCTGACATAAAAGATATCCATTGTATCTTTTTTACCATAAATTTGCTCAATATCCTTCACTTCAAGTGCATCAGTCTGGCAATATAACTGGTTATATAAATCATCTCTATTATTTTTTCCACATAAAAATCCTCGACTATCATGCAGCACATAATCACCTTGAGAACTAAAATCATTTAATAAAATCGTATCGGTTCCATTACCACCTTGCACTAGCCCAGTAATAGATCCACCTTGCAAAATAAATAAGTTCCCATTATCACCCCCTTTATACTTTTTATTACCTGCTTCAACGAGAAATAAAGTAGGTGAATCGAAGGAAATCAACATTTCATCATCGCCTTCCTTTAAATTGGCAAAGGTTATATTAGCTGTTCTATTGACTGAATATTCTAGACCAATCGCATTCTTACAAAGATACATATTAGTTTCTGACTCTAGCCAATGCGTTATTGAATCTGAAGTATCACCGGATAAACAAAACAAACCTCCTTCCTGGGGATTGTCCGGCATACTGTCACTGACGATAAACTTTCTTTTTTGCTCCAAAAAAACTTCATTTTTTTCGTACAAAGCATCTAATGAGGAAAAAGCAGGAAAAATATAGCGTTTGATCTCGGTGTGGTTCTTTAAAAAAGAAAGGGCTTTCTCAAGCAATTGATTATTAGCTGCTTTTACTTCAAGATATTCTGACGGTGCAAAATGAAAAAAAGCGCGCAAACTTTGCTTAAGTTTTTCTACCAAGCCAAGGTGTACCTGTGTTTCGATCACTTCTAGTTGTTTTTTTGCATGATAGGATTCCATGCCAAACCAAACAAGCGCAACTGCTCCGGCGCCAATAGGACCTGTGAATTCTGATACGCCTGCAATAAATCCTAAAAACTCCGAAGCTTCTATACCCGCTTCTACACCTTCTATGCCAACAATAACTCCATCAGCAATGATTTCTGGTAAAAGCAATTTATTGCCTTCCTTATATTCTTCAATTTCATTGATGAGATTATAAGCAAAAAGAAGAACCGTTCCTCTCGCCACAAAGGGCGACGCTGTTTTCATCGCTTGACCTAAAAAGTGACTTTTCGCAGCAATCAGTACTTCTTTATCTAAAAAAATTTTAAGTACAGACTTATTTTCTAACGCTAAATCTTTAGTAAACGTAAAGCTATTGTCTGCCAATAAACTGCCCTGAGTTAGCAATTTGTTGGAAATTTTTCCTAAAAAGATACTACCACCGATTAAACTGAAATCAATCGCCACGGTATTAAATTCACCTTGGAGCAAGGCCGACAATATATCTTTAGTCAAAAGCCCAGAGCTGATCCAATCAGATAAACGCACAACGTTTTTTAAATGTGTGTCTATTACGAGTTTATCTGTTTCTTCATCATGTCTTCTATCTGTTTCTGATAAATGACAGAGTTGATTAACACTACGCTTTTTTAAAGGGTGTGCTACACAGAGCAGATATTCTTTCTTATCTTTAAATAGCTTTTCTCTTAATGAATATATAAGTTCTATGGCAAATCTTTGCTGCTCTCTTATGTGAGGTGGAACAGGCAAATAGGTTAATAGTCTAAAATAAGGGTTCTGCGGGTAATATCTACGTTCCAAAATATATTTAATATTTTCTTTTGACAGCGCACCTTCCGCTAGCTTTTTCTCAATATAAAATAATGTCTGCGATAAAAAAAGAAGCGAAGGAATTTTGGAATAATAGATTAATGCCTCACCTAAAAATTTAAGATATTTTTCTTTTAAAAATTTGATATAAGCCAAATCAAGAAAATAAAGCCAATATTTGGTATCATGATAGGGTAGAATACGAAAAAGTTCTCTGGAGGTAAAGTCAATCTTCAATATTGACCTTAGCTCCGCGTGCTCTGTCATGTATAACAAAAAATGTAAATAATGAAATCGATTCTCTACATCCCCTTCATAATCCATAACAAGCTTTTCGGTTTTCCGCACAATCTCGCGAAGTTTATTAGGGTCCATTTCCAGATTAATGCGTACAACCTGTTGAACCAAACGATGAATCGTCGATTTGTCCCGCTGGCTCCCTGCACTGATCATAGAGTAACTTTTAAGAAGATGTAGCGCTGAGGCTAGATCTAAATTCACATTTTCCAACTTAAGAAAAAGCGTATTTGAAATATTGTCTGGAGATAAGTAGGCCATAATATTCAAAATTTCTAATGCGCTTTCACCTAAAGGATCACTTTGAATTTTATCGAGAGTGACTTGCCATGTGGTAAAAACACTTTTTGCGTAAGGATCGTTGGTATAACTCGGAAAATCAAAACTCAATAATTGACTTGTTTTTTGTTTCCAAAGTTCAATATAATCATGAATATTAAAGCCAGCATTGATATTTTTTTGCAAATTAATATAGGCTAATGCCTGCTGTAATGCGAGAGGTAATCCATGTAATAATGTTGCTAATTCCTTTATTTTTAAGTCCTGTGAATTATCCACTATATTCAATTCTTTTTTAACTAGAACCATAGATTCTTCTTCGCTAAAAACATCCAAAGAGATAACTGAAGCCACATTTTGCCAATGGCTATACCGTGAAGTGATTAATAAACTTGGTTTATTGCCTGGCATAGATCTCGGTAAAAAACGTTCTATTTCCCTATAGTTTTCTACATTATCGAAAATAAATAAACTTTTTCCATCCGAAAAATAGGCATATATTGCTTGCGCTATTTCTTCTGTATTTTTTTCCAGATCGTATCTATCTTTGGTTGCAAGTTGCAGTCGAGTCGCTAAGGTCTTAAACGAATAAATTAAATTTTCCTGTGTTTCAGCGTTGATCCACAGTACATTATTATCATAATCAGTCGCATGAAGTTGCGCATATCGCAAAACAAGTTGTGTTTTACCGATTCCGCCTAGACCGCTAACCGAAGCTTGTGAACCGCTTCCGGGTAAGCTTATATCTGGTGTATCCAAGGATAAGCTGGATAAAGCACTCGTTATCGCCGTTGTCCTTCCTGCCAATAAGGTACTATGTAATTCATTTAGTATTTGGTCTCTCCCTACAAAATTGGCTACTGGATCCCTTAAATCAAAAAAGATACTCTTTTTTTCAAGGTTTGAGATAAGCTCTCTATCCGATATTCTACTCACTCTATTTTCTATTTTATTTAAAATAGCTTGCGCTTTTTGTCTTATTTCTGTCCCTGAACTATATCGATGATTTCTTGAATCACTTTGAAAAGTAGTTTCTGACACAAACGATTGCTGTTCGACGTAATTATCCCTTATATCTCGCCTTAACTCACCATTTTCTTCTTGTTCCCATTCAAAAAGTTGGCGATAACCATATAGAGCACTTTGCTGTTGATCTATTAATTTATAAAATTTTTTTGCTCCATCAACCACGCTTACCACTCCCACTTTTTCATATAAATTAGCGGTGTTAATACTCTTTCCCTTATCATCTTGCACCGTGTTCCCTGAAATTCTAAGCCTTACTTTTTTAACATTGGGATCAAAAAACTTTTCAGATGGACCTAACAATAGGCTTTTTTGTATAAGTTCTTTTGAAATAAGCTGATTTTCCCCGTATTTAGTCAAATAATTAAGTACTCGACCGACAGCATCTTCAGCCAATTTTTCCATAGCAACTTTATCACCCGCTTTATCGGTAATTTGTACAAATTGACTCTCAAAGTTTTGGAAAATACTTACAGCAGCTTCAGCTAAAATGGGACTTAACTCCCCAGAAGGAACTAAAGAAAAAATTCGCGTGATTTTTTGTGCATTTGCTTTTGGCAAATAATACTTAGCACTAAGCATTCTTATTGATGCAACCAATGATGGAATTGACCCTACGATACTTTGGGAAATACCAACACCTAATAACGCTCCAGTCAAACCTGTTTTC
>JAVHYG010000023.1 GCA_031119195.1 Rickettsiella sp.
GTACTTAAGATAAGTTTACGTGATTAATTTGCCTACTTATTTGGGGGAGAGCCATCAAAATTTACTTCTACTTGTTTCTTGCCATTAATAAAAAAAGCGAAATCTATATCCGAGCGGGTAACTTTAAGAAACTCTGTTGAGAGGCCTAAGTTTTGAAAAATTTCCATTGACTTAGCCTGAATAGCAAATGCACGCGACTCACGTGCGCAGACTTTTTGCTTATCAATAATACGGAAATTGACACCTAATTTTAAGAGTTGGCATGCCATTGTTAAGCCTGTAGGGCCGGCGCCAACAATAAGTATTTCTGTAGCCATCGTCTACTCTATCTAGTCTATGATTTAAAAATCGTAGTTCTTGCTTTGAAAATCTTCATCACACAATGAAAGCACTTGAAAATGCAATTTCGTATTTTCAAGTAAAAAATGGGTATAGATTAAAAAACTATAGATCTTTCGTTTCATGAAGTAAAATGTCCGCGATATAGAAGGAGGGGTAATCTATTATGATGCTGTTCTTACAGAGCTATTTTTAATGACAACGAGAATAGGGGGAATGTTTGCAAACTTTATTTCAATTTTTACTTCCACAACATTGTTTATCACGATTTGCTGGGTGGGTAGCTCAATGTGAACAACCTTGGATAAAAAATAGATTAATTAAAAATTTTATTAAAGAGTATCAAGTGGATATGAGTTTAGCTGTAAAGGAAAGCCCTAATGAGTATAGAAACTTTAATGAATTTTTCACACGGGCTTTAAAGCCAGAAAAACGTCCTATTGCATCTCAAGCAGGATCGATTGTTTCTCCTGTGGATGGTTTTATTAGTCAATTAGGTAATATCCATCAAGGTCAGCTAATTCAAGCAAAAAATGTTGTTTATAATTTACAGACTTTATTAGGAGGCTCAAAAGAGCTTGCTTCTCAGTTTCAACAGGGCAAATTTGCGACTTTTTATCTTTCACCCAAAGATTACCATCGTGTGCACATTCCCTATGCTGGAAAGTTACGTGAAATGATCTATGTGCCGGGCCGATTATTTTCGGTGAATCCGCGAACAACGTCTCAACTTCCTCAGCTATTTGTTCGCAATGAAAGAGTTATTACTTTATTTACAACGAGCGTTGGCCCTATGGCAATTATTTTAGTGGGTGCTATGTTAGTGGCCAATATTAGTACGGTATGGGAAGGCAATATTGCACCAAATGCTTTGCGACAAATTCGTCATTGGCATTATACAGAAAATGCAGTCTCTCTTTGTAAAGGTGAAGAATTAGGACGGTTTCAATTAGGATCGACTGTAATTATTTTATTTCCTGCACACAGCATCCGTTGGTCTGAATGGCTTGCACCAGATAAAAAAGTTCAGTTTGGCGAATGCATAGGCCACATGCAATAATAAGGTATACTTGTATTTTGGAAATAGAACATAGCTATTATCATGACAACACAAACAGCAAAACCCGTTTCTGCGTCGGCTATTCATGATCATACTTATAAGATATTTCCCAACGATTTAAATTCTACTGAAACTGTATTTGGTGGCTTAATTATGGCGACACTCGATAGAGTAGCTTCTGTTGTAGCAGAGCGCCACAGTGGAAAATCTTGTGTGACTGCATCAGTAGATGCGATGCATTTTTTGCAACCGGCCAAACGGGGCGATATTTTAATCTTCCAAGCGTCGATTAATCGCAGTTGGCAAACGTCTATGGAAGTAGGTGTTCGAGTTTTAGCAGAAGATTACCGTACGGGCGAAAGACGACATATGGTTTCTGCCTATTTTACGTTTGTAGCTACAGATGACAATGGGCGTAAAACTGTCGTTCCTCATGTCATTGCAGAAACAAAAGATGAAAAGCGTCGATATGAAGAAGCAGGCTATCGACGTGATCGCCGAAGGCAAGAAGCCGAAGAACGGCGTTTGAGAAGATAAGTATTTTCAAGCTGATATTTACTTAAGAGGGATTTTATATACATCATTAAAATAGAAGAAATTGGAGATAGTAATGCCTATTAAAGTGCTGCCCATTTTAGCTTTTAAAGATAACTACATTTGGTGTCTAATCAATGATAGAACAAATCATTGCATTATGGTTGATCCAGGAGAAGCTAAATCTGTTTTAGCATTTCTTAAAGGCGCGAATGCTAAACACTTAAAACTTTCTTTGGATGCAATATTTATTACACATCACCATTGGGATCACACTAATGGTATAAAGGCGATTTTAAACACACATGCTGTTCCCGTCTATGGGCCAGCGAATGAAAAAATAATCGGAGTTTCTCATCCTGTGGATGAAGAAAATGTAATCGAGTTGGCTGGTTGGCCTGTTTTTAAGGTCTTAGCTATTCCTGGTCATACACTCGGACATATTGCTTATTATGTAGAAGACTTGCTTTTTTGTGGCGATACCTTATTTTCTGCAGGATGCGGCCGATTATTTGAAGGCACCCCCGCACAAATGTTAAATTCTTTAAATAAACTTGCTTCCTTACCGGATGAAACAAAAGTTTATTGTGGCCATGAATATACACTCAACAATCTTCAGTTTGCCCAAATTGTTGAACCTAACAATATCAAGATTAAAGAACGTGCAGAGAAGGTTCGAGTATTACGTCAAAAAAATTTACCCAGTCTTCCGGCTAGCTTAGCAGATGAGCGGTTGATTAATCCTTTTTTGCGAACTACTAATCCTGATATTATATTGAGAATTGAAAAACATAGAGGGAAGAGGTTAGAGGCCCCGGTTGAAGTATTTGCTTATCTTCGCAAATGGAAAAATAATTTCAAATAGCATTTATGTTTTATCTAGTCTATAAATTTAATTGTTCTTGAACTTTTTGACGAAACAATAAGGGATCAGGGACTGCCGGAAATAATTCACCTGAGCCACCAACTCCTCTGATGCAGAGTGAGCCATAGTTTAAAAGACGGCCTAAAATACTTTGATTTACTTCTATTCCCTCTATACGAGTTAATAAGTTCTCAAACGAATAACGACGAATAAAACCTAATTTAATAACTACACGCCGAGATGTAATTCCAAACTCCGAAGTAAAATAAACAATTACAGCAGAAATCCAGCCAATCAGCGCCATCACTAATAAAATTATACCGATTAAATGAAGATCCCAATAAAAAATTAATAATCCAGCTAATAAACTGAAAAAAGGTTTAAAAAAAATGATCCAGTGAGGTCGGCAGCGATAAAATACTAATTCGTTAGCTGAAAGTGTTTGATCGATATAACTCATAGAAAGAAGCCTCATATTTATTATTTATTTAGCAGCTATAGATTGTCTGCTTTTTTCTGAGAAGCTGCAAGAAGAAAGCTGTGAAATGAAATCTAGAGTGCTAAGGCTCTTTCTTCAAAAGATATTTATGAAACTTGAAGCACCTGTTTCAAGGGTCATCTTTGATATACCCATAGCCTCGAAATTGTGAATTCAAAATTTCAAGGTTATCTTTTCGCGACGGGTATTTTTAGGGAGGGGGAATCGTTCGCAGTAAATTTAAAAAATCCCCATCAATTACGAGCGGTATATCTGGCCAAAAATAGCTTGATTTGCTAAGATGTGCGTATGTATTGTCGATTAATATTAAAAAATCTTAACTTAGATGTGAAATTGGGTCAAACGGAAAAAGAGCGTTCCACAACTCAATCTGTTTTAGTAGAAATAAAGTTACAATTTACAGAAGTTCCCGCTGCTTGTATAACAGATAAGTTAAAGGATACATTCTGTTATGCTGTGCTTTCTCATAAGCTGCAGGAATTTTGTAACAACCGTTCTTTTAAACTGATTGAATTTTTAAGTTATCAGATCTATCAATTTCTAAAGGATTACATAGCTAAAAAAACTTCCGAAAAAATAGATGTTTTTTTATATGTCACTAAAAATCCTCCGCTTAACAAGCTTGAGCAGTCTAGTTTTTCAATTAGTGATTAGGACGTGTTGACACGCACGATGATGGCTAAAAAGAGTTGTTTTTCTGTGTTTGGTTACGCATACTGTATGGCTCTGTTACGGCACTCAAAAAAACAATTTTTTTCTCGCCCAAGCCTAATCTTCAACGTGCCTTAATTTTTTGACTTAAAGTTTGTGTCTGTATTAACTTAATATTAATTGAATCTGTATCATTTTTTTTCTTAAAATTTGTCACTGCACTTTTTGTCTGAATTCCTCATCGTCTAATCGTATTCACATTTACTTTGTATTAAAGGGTAATATTATGTTGAAGTGAAATTAAATGAAATGTCTAAGGTATAATTAAGTACTCAGATTGGATACACTATTAATATTATGAACAAAATACTGGATTTTTCCTTACATACACCTATGATACGTCAGTATCTTACTATAAAAGCAAAATATCCGGATAAGCTTTTATTTTATCGTATGGGGGATTTTTATGAATTATTTTTTGATGATGCAATTAAAGCAGCTAAATTATTAGATATAACGTTAACAAAACGTGGACAATCGGGTGGTAATCCCATTCCCATGGCAGGTGTTCCTTTCCATAGTGTTGAAAGTTATTTAGCAAAGCTTATTAAACAGGGTGAAGCGGTCGCCATCTGCGAACAAATTTCTGATTCTGTTGCTGGCAAAGGACCGATGGAAAGGCGTGTAACGCGAATTATTACACCCGGTACGTTAAGTGATGAAGCATTATTAGAAGCTCGACAAACTAACCTTTTACTTGCTCTAACGCAGAAAGAAACAACATTTGGCCTAGCGCATCTCGACATGGGCAGTGGCCACTTTCATATTTTACAAGTTAATGGTGAAGAAGCAGTAGTTAGTGAATTAGCGCGACTTAATCCCATTGAATTATTAATCGACGAAACATTTAGTCTAGATTATTTACTAACGGCATATAAAAATGTACGTCGTCGACCTAGCTGGGAGTTTGATTTAACAACCGCCACGTATTGTCTAAGCCAACAGTTTCAAGCTCGTGATTTGAGTGGTTTCGATTGTCAAGATATGACTTTAGCAATTCAAGCGGCAGGATGTTTACTTAATTACGTAAAAGATACACAACAATCCGCTGTGCTAGCGCATATCCAGCCATTACGCATAGAGCGGCGTGAAGAAAGTGTTATCTTAGATGCTACGACGAGACGCAATTTAGAATTAACTGCCAATTTGCAGGGAGGAAAAAGTAATACATTGGCGTCTGTTATTGATAGAACAGTTACACCCATGGGAAGTCGTTTGTTACATCGGTGGATACATAGCCCGCTACGAGAAATAGCTGTTATTCAAGAACGTCAAAAAGCTATTCAACGTTTATTAAATACACAGGGTTATACAAATTTATCCTATATATTGCAAACTATCGGTGATCTTGAACGAATTATTACACGCATTGGATTAAAATCAGCAAGACCGCGTGACTTAGTCCAATTACGTTCGGCTTTAGCAAGTTTGCCAGATGTGCACAATAAGTTAGCTTGTCTATATCCCGTTGAAGAAAATGTAAAGGATGATTTACTTGTCCGTTTAAAACATGATATTAAACTTTTTCCTCAATTATTTTCCTTATTGCAGCGAGCTATTGTTGAGAGTCCACCTGTAATAACTCGTGAAGGGGGCGTCATTGCAAAAGGTTATCATCATGAATTGGATGAGCTACAACAACTCAGTGAAAATACCGGGCAATATCTTATCGATTTGGAAAAACGTGAGCGAGAACAATCCGGTATTAGCTCACTTAAAGTTGGTTTTAACCGTGTCCATGGTTATCATATTGAGATAAGCCGAAGTCAGGCAAAGAATGTGCCCCAGTATTATATTCGTCGTCAGACTTTAACGAATGCAGAGCGCTTTATTACACCTGAATTGAAAGCGTTTGAAGATAAAGCACTGAGTGCACGTTCCAAAGCACTAAGTTTAGAAAAAAAACTCTATGATCAATTACTTGATCAATTACTAGTGTATCTACAGGATCTGCAAATCACTAGTGGTGCTTTGGCTCAATTAGATGTATTGGTATGTTTAAGTGAATGTGCAATGGCTTTTGATCTTGTATGTCCGCAATTAACAAACAAATCTGGTATCCATATCAAGGGCGGACGTCATTTGGTTATAGAGCAAGCAATTGAGGCTCACTTTGTTGCAAATGAATGTGAGCTGATGCCGCAACGACGTTTGTTAATTATTACCGGCCCTAATATGGGTGGTAAATCGACCTACATGCGACAAACAGCTTTAATATGTTTGCTAGCCATGATAGGAAGCTTTGTTCCTGCTGAAAGTGCCATAATAGGACCACTTGATCGTATATTCACTCGCATCGGCGCTGCAGATGATTTGGCGGGCGGGTGTTCCACTTTTATGGTAGAAATGACAGAGACAGCGTCTATTTTACATAATGCCACTGAACAAAGTCTTGTTATTATGGATGAAATTGGGCGTGGTACGAGTACCTTCGATGGATTGGCGTTAGCTTTTGCTTGTGCAGAATATTTGGCAGAAACAATTAAATCTTATACCTTATTTGCTACACATTATTTTGAGCTTACTGAGCTTGCCGAAAAAAAAGAGGGGGTAGTGAATTGTCATTTAAAAGCTATAGAACATGAAGATAAAATAGTATTTTTATATACAGTCAATGAAGGACCAGCGGATCAAAGTTATGGCTTGCACGTGGCCCAGCTTGCTGGTGTTCCAAAACCTGTTATCCTTCGAGCTAAAGAGAAGCTAGCAACACTTGAACGAGAGACTAATTTTCTTAATAGACCACTTGATTTGCCACTATTCCCAGCTCATAAATCAAAAGTTCTTCAAGTCATAGAACTGCTGGAACGCACAGAACCTGATAATCTAGCGCCTAAAGAAGCACTTGAAATACTATATCGATTAAAATCCTTGCAAGGAATTGATGTATGAATACAGTTTTTGGCTTTGATGATAAAACTTTCGAGTCTAATCAAACTGAACGAGTAATAGCCTATTCGGATAAACCGAATAATTTAAACCCTAGTGAAACAGAAGAAGGTGATAGGCATAGTAATTATCGCCGCCGACGCGGTATTTATTTACTTCCTAATCTATTTACGATTGCCGGATTGTTTGCAGGTTTTTATGCCATAGTAGCAGCTATGGAAGGTTATTTTAGTAATGCGGCGATTGCTATTTTCGTTGCTATGATAATGGATTTCTTTGATGGGCGTGTTGCACGTTTAACAAACACACAAAGTGCTTTTGGTGCAGAATTAGATAGTTTATCAGATATGGTTTCTTTTGGTGTTGCGCCTGCATTAGTTGTTTACAGTTGGTCTTTGGAAAGTTTAGGAAAATTAGGATGGTTGGCTGCCTTTATCTTCGCTGCAGCTGGTGCCTTACGTTTAGCACGTTTTAACACACAAGCACAAATGATGGACAAACGTTATTTCCAAGGACTTCCAATTCCTGCGGCAGCGGGTATTTTAGCCAGTATGGTATGGCTAAGTGTTGATTCTGAAATTCCAGGAAGCGTTATCGATATGATAACGGCTGTTTTAGCAATTTTAACAGCGATTCTAATGGTAAGTAATATACGTTATTATTCTTTTAAAGAAGTTGATTTAAAAGGCCGTGTTCCTTTTGTTGCTATTTTGTTAGTGGTGCTTGCTTTTGTCGGTATTTCTATAGATCCACCTAAGATACTTTTTTTACTTTTCTTTTGTTATGGTTTTTCTGGCCCTGCTTTAACCCTTTTTGCGTTACATAAAAAACGTGCGCTTCGTAAAAAACACCAACATCATCATTAGGGCATGTTGACAATTGCACTATGAGGGCTAAAAAGAATTGTTCTTCTGCGTTTCGTTACTTATACACCGCAAGTATGCTCCGTTACACTACTCAAAAACAATTTTTTTTCTCTTGTCCTAACACAATTGTCAACACGCCCTAATTATTTTTCAAATAGACTCTCTAAATACTAATAGCGAAACAGTAATGTAATTAGGAAATTATAGATGTTAATTTAACTTCACGATGGAAATAGTCTTGTTTCATTGCTAGTTTAGCTTTTATTAATGTATCTTCTGCTAGGGCATTGGCATGTTCTGTACCATGCTTTAAAATATTTAATACTTCTCCCAGATCGTTTTCATAAATTTTTCGCCTTTCACGCATAGGTTTTGTTAATTCGACCAATATTTCAACTAATTTACGTTTACAATCAACATCTTTAATTTGACCGTTACGATAGCGTTCTTTGGCCTCTTTAACCCAGGTTTTGTCTGAATTAAAAGCTTCATGGAAAATCCATAGGGGATTATTTTCTGTAGTACCAGGATCGGAAGCACGTAATCTTTTTGGATCGGTATACATCTCCATTACTTTTTTATTTATCGTATCTGCATCGTCACTAAGATAAATAGAATTATTGAGCGATTTACTCATTTTTGGAAGTAAGCCATCGGCATTTGGCCCCTTCGTGCCAACTAAACGTTTTATTTGGCTGAGTTTAGGTTTTATAATGGGAAATAAACCACCTTGCGCAATATAGTCGTCATCAGCAGTTTGTGGATCGACATGGCAATAAAGTTGATTAAATTTACGAGCACATTCCCGCGCCATTTCCAAATGGGCGATTTGGTCTTCGCCAACTGGAACAAGCTCTGGTCGAAAAGCAAGGATATCGGCTATTTGACCCACAGGGTATAACAGAAAACCAAAAGGATAATTCTCACCGAGATTTTTATTGCGTATCTCATCTTTTATCGTAGGATTCCTCATGACCCGTGGGAAAGAAATTAACATACTAAAAAACCAGCTAAGCTCTGCAATTGCAGGAATTTCAGATTGAATAAAAATAATACTTTGTTTGGGGTCAATGCCTACTGAAAGATAATCTAAGGCAACATCTAAGGTATTTTGGCGAATTTCCGCAGGATGTTCAGCTCGGGTTGTAAATGCATGAACATTGGCAATGATAAAATAACATTCATAGTCTTTTTGCAAAGTTAAACGTGTTTTCAATGAACCTACCCAGTGTCCAAGATGAAGTTTCCCGGTTGGGGTATCGCCGGCAAGTAATCGGGGTTTCAATCGGCTCATAGATAAATTATCTAATTTTCGGTAAATTTAAATGGTTAAACAGACTTAGCTTATTCTCCAGGCTTGTTGAGATTAATTCAAGCTTTTTGTAACTACTTCTTTTTTTAGTAATTATAGAAAAAAATTAATAGGGATGTCGTAAAAAACCAAATTAAACCTTAAGCTATGTGACTTGGACGCGATTTTAAAAAAGTCTTTTTTAGTTATCTATGTTAACATATATTCCATTCTGACTAGCAAGGGGGTGTAGTCTATGTCATCCGCACTGTGTTCGACGCTTTCAGCATCTAAACTATTTGTCGATATTTCTACTGAAAAACTTATTGAAGCTTCTATAGAACGCAAAGAAGGTGTAATTGCTGCCAATGGTGCTTTATCTGTTACTACAGGGAAAAGAACAGGTCGTTCACCAAAAGATAAATTTATAGTTAAAGAAGCTAATACCGAAAAAAATATAGATTGGGGTCTTATTAATCAGTCTATCGAAGAAGAACACTTTCAGGCTTTATGGAAACGAGCAGAATCGTATGCAAAAGAAATCGATTTATTCATTTCTAATCTACAAGTTGGAGCGGATTCTAATTATTATTTACCAGTAGAGGTTATTACAGAGTATGCTTGGCATAATTTATTTGCTAGACAGTTATTTATACGGCCCAAAAACTTTTATGGAGTAAGTCATAAACCTAAATGGACTATTTTGAGTCTACCGGGCCTTAAAACGAATCCACAACGCGATAATGTTCATAGCGATGCCACTTTAATTATTCATCTTACTGAGCGTAAAGTTTTATTGTGTGGGCATCGTTATGCTGGAGAAATTAAAAAAGCGATGTTTACAGTGTTAAACTATTTGCTACCGGCTCAAGACGTTTTACCAATGCATTGTTCTGCGAATGTAGGCAAACAAGGAGACGTAGCATTATTTTTTGGGTTATCAGGAACAGGAAAAACAACTTTGTCAGCCGACCCAGAGCGTTATTTGATTGGTGATGATGAGCATGGTTGGAGTGAAAATAGTATCTTTAATTTCGAAGGTGGGTGCTATGCTAAATGTATCGACTTATCGAAAGAACGCGAACCCATGATTTGGAATGCTATTCGTCATGGCGCTGTGATGGAAAACGTTGTTTTAGATCCAAAAACTTTAGAGCCAAATTATAAAGATGCCAGCTTAACTCAAAATACCCGTGTTGCTTATCCATTAGATTTTATTACTTTGCGTATTCCAGAAAATCGTGTGGCTCGTCTACCTAATGCTGTCATTTTTTTAAGCTGTGATTTGTATGGAGTTCTACCCCCTGTGGCGTGTTTAAGCCACGAACAAGCAGCCTATTATTTTTTAAGTGGATATACTGCGCTAGTAGGAAGCACAGAAGTTGGACAAATAGAACCGATTAAAACTACATTTAGTACTTGTTTTGGCGCCCCTTTTTTTCCACGTTCAGCAAACGTCTATGCTGAATTATTGATAAAGCGTTTGAAAAATAGTGATGCATCGGTTTATCTAGTGAATACGGGTTGGACGGGTGGTAGTTATGGTCAAGGACAGCGTTTTTCCATTCCTATAACGCGCGCGATTATTCATGCTATTTTAAATAATAGTTTAAAGTCAGGTGAATTTACTACATTCCCTGGTTTTAATTTCGCTATTCCTAAACAGCTTGATGGTATTGATTCTCGTTTGTTAAATCCAAGTCAAGTTTGGGATAATCCAATTGCTTACAACAAACAAGCCAGGGAGTTAATTGGCAAATTTATTGATAATTTTAAGAAGTTTGAAGTGAGTAAAGAAATTTGCGAAGCTGGACCTACTTTGGACCTAGACTAGTTTTGGGTAAATCGTTATTATTACGCTTTTTTTCAGACTGGTTTGCTAATGTTTCAGCACGTTGCTTTGCAGCTGCCATTGCACTTTCAATTAACTCAGAAAAATGGCCTTGTTGCAAAACTTCTAATGCAGCTTGCGTGGTTCCGCCAGGAGAAGTGACATTTTTTCTTAACTGTTCTACTGATACTTTATCAGCATTTTCAATCGCCATACGAGCAGCACCCAATGCAGTTTGTAAGCTTAATACAGCTGAAGTTTCTTTGGAGAGGCCCAGTTCAGTTCCAGCATTTTGTAAAGCTTCAATTAATAAAAAAAAGTAAGCGGGGCCGCTGCCCGATAGCGCTGCGACACTATCCATTTCTATATCTGAGTTAACCCATATGACGATTCCTACACTGCGAAAAATTGATTCAGCCATATCTTTTTGTTTTGGCGAACAATTGGGATTAGCTAATAATCCAGATGCACCACAGTTTAACGACGCAGGTGTATTTGGCATACAGCGAATAATTGGTATTGAGTTATCATTTAAATAATTCTGCAAGGTTTCTAACGTTATTGCCGCTGCGATTGAAATCACTAAAGGCCTTTTGTCACTAATAAGATCAGCAATTTCAATAACTATTTTTTCTAAATCTTTGGGTTTTACAGCTAATATGACAACTGAAGCGTTATTAACAGCGGAACGGTTATCAATACTGACATTAATTTTTAATTTTTTTAGATTATTAATTTTTTCTAAACTAGTGTTGGTAGCCCAAATATTGCTTGGATTATAATTAGCGTTTAACAAACCTAAAATTAGGCTATTTGCCATTTTTCCTGTGCCAATAAAACTAATTTTTGAATTTTTCATAGAGTTTCTCAAGGAATGTTTATTGATACTTAGATTGTCTATTTATTTTTCATGATTTTTGCTTGTTTAAATACGCATTAAGGCGTGTTAACTCACTTAAGTTTCCAATGTTAAACCAGTTGCCTCGATAATGTTCGCCCGTAACCTTTTTTTCGTTAATACGTTTTCGAAGTACTTCAACTAAAGGGAAACTTCCTGCGTCATAGTCTTTAAATAAGGAAGGATGATAAATACCGAAACTAGCAAATGTAAGTTTAGGTAGGTCATCTAACGATAAAAAATTGTTTTTCTGAAGGTGAAAATCGCCTTTTGGATGAAAATTTGGATTATCGACTAAGACTAAATGTGCTTGTACGGAATTGAGAAATAGATGCTGTGCCAATTTTTCTATAGGGTAATCTGTCCAGATATCAGCGCTTAGTACAATAAAAGGAGAGCTTCCTAACATGGGCAGTGCTTGTAAAATGCCGCCTCCCGTTTCAAGAGCAATAGGCTCAAAAGAGTATTCAATATTTACACCATAATCATATCCATTTCCTAGGGTTTCTATAATTTGTTCAGCACGATAAGAGACATTAATTACAATATCTTTAATATTAGCATTGGCTAATTTTATTAACTGATAGGCAATTAAAGGTTTGCCTGCGATGGTTAATAAAGCCTTAGGTTTTTCATCGGTTAAGGATTGCATGCGCGAACCTCGACCGGCAGCAAGTAGCATAGCTTTCATTTTTTTTCTGTTTCACTTAGTTTGTTGTTGATATTTGATTCTATTAATTGTTTTAAAACTATGAGCTCGGGATATCTTGCACAAGTTCTTTGAAGATAGTTTAGAAGACGCTGGGTATTTTCAAGATAATGTGGTTTATTATCGCGATAGCAAAGACGTGCAAAGATCCCTAGTATCTTTAAATGTCGTTGTAACCCCATTAAATCAAACCACCGAAGAAATTCTTCTTTAGAAAAACGATAATTTGGCATTAACATATGATAAAAATTTAATGCCAGTTTTTCGATTTGTGGTTCTGGCCAATCAATATATGCATCTCGTAATAAGGAAACCGCATCATAGGTAATAGGTCCATAGACAGCATCTTGAAAATCTAACACACCTACTTCTCTATTATTTATTAATAATAAATTACGGGAATGATAATCACGATGTACACAAACGATGGGTTGTTCATATGTAGAAGCAATCAATATTTGAAAAACGTTTTGCAAGGATGCTTTAATTGAAGACGTATTAAGCTTTAAATGCTTACCTAAAAACCAATCAACAAATAGACTTAGTTCATTTTGAATAAATTCTTTATCAAATAAATGTAAAGATTGATTACCATCTAGTTTGGGGTTACAAGCTTGAATTTGCGGAATAACAGCAAGTGCCTGTGTATATAATTCATTTACGTTCTCTGTGTTTAATGTTTCCAAATATAAGTCGTTTCCTAAATCGCTTAATAAGATAAATCCATGTTCTAAATTATAGGCAAGAATTTTTGGGACGTGTATCCCATGTTGTATAAAATCTTTGGCAATTGCAATGAAAGTAGTTATATCTTCTTTGTCAGGTGGAGCTAGCATCACTATAAGAGGCTGCTCTTGAGCGTATATCCGAAAATAACGTCGAAAACTTGCATCATTAGCCAAAGGTTCTAGTTTAAAATTATTTACTAAACAATCTGTTTTTAGCCAGTTTTTTAATACTAATAATTCATTCACAGAGGTTGACATGCAATTGACTCTTAAATATATATGATTAAGCTTTTAGAAAAAGATAGTGGTTTTTTAACTTATAAAATGATGTATCTTACACCGGAACGAACTTGATTATCTATAAGCTTACCCAGTAATATAGACGGTATACTTCATCCTTTTTAATTTTGTATTTGTGAGATTGTAGGCGGTAATCATATATGTTTCATGGCAGCATAGTCGCATTGTTAACACCCATGCAAGAAAACGGGGACATCGATTATCCTTGTTTGCGTGAATTGGTTAAATGGCATATTACACAAGGTACTGATGCTATTCTTGTCATGGGAACGACTGGAGAACCAGCAACACTTAAGGCTGAAGAACAAGAAAATGTTATTAAAGCTGTTGTGGAGCAGGCTTTGGGACATAGGGCTATAAAATATGTACCTGTTATCGCAGGTACCGGAACAAATTGTACTCAAAGTACAATAGAAAAAACACGAAGGGCTATGGAAATAGGGGTTGATGCATGTTTGTTAGTGACGCCTTATTATAATTGCCCTACACAAGAGGGGCTTTTTCAACATTATCGAACTGTAGCAGAGAAAGTTCCTATTCCGCAAATTTTGTATAATATTCCGAAGCGAACTGGGGTTGATTTATTGCCTGAAACAGTAACACGATTAGCAGGTATTACCAATATTGTAGGTATAAAAGAAGGTCAACCTGAGCGTGCGAAAGAAATTATAAAGCTTTGCGGGACCAATATTGATGTATATAGCGGTGATGATAGTACCGCTCTGGAAATTTTACGTTTGGGGGGTAAAGGCGTTATTTCAGTTGTTGCTAATTTATTGCCTAAAGTGATGCATGATTTTTATGAAGCTACAAAGCCTGCTGAATCTGAAATAGATTGGAATAAAGCAGAAGAAAAAGATCAGCAACTTCAAGCCCTCTATAAAAGCTTGTTTATTGAAACAAATCCAATTCCTGTGAAATGGTTAGCGGCTGCGCGTCAGTTAATTCCAGCATCTCACCTTCGTTTGCCTTTGACAACCTTGTCATCTGCGCATCAAATTGCTTTGAAACCCATACTAAATTTCTTAGAGAGTTTAATTTAACTATCATTATGAAATTATTATTATTATTAAGTTTAATTGTTACTTTGACAGCATGCACTTCCTTTAACGATTATATAAAAACGCGTAAATCTCAATATCTAAATAGTCAAGATCTAGGCCCTTTGAAATTATCTAACGGTTTAAAATTGAACCAACCACATTATATAATTCCTGTTACAGGAACAGCTAAACCAGTTGAATTACCTGATTTATATCCCCCCACGGGTTAAATTATTACTATATGAAATTATGCAAAAAATTGGATTTTAAAAAGTTAATTTTTCGCGAATAAATGAACCCTAAACGTGTTCGACAATAAAACCGAGTCCATTATTCCATACGTAGTATAGGAAAAAATTTTATCGGAGAGGTACCAAAGCGGCCATAATGGCGCCGACTCGAAATCGGATGAGGATGCAAATCCTACGTGGGTTCGAATCCCACCCTCTCCGCCAAATCAATACCTAATTATGCATTCACTTTAGTTTGTAATGAAATACGTTCAAGCGGCGTATAGGTTTGGCTATATTCCGTTTTTTCACTGTTAAACAATACGATTTTATCGACCAACATAGCATTTGTATTTAATGTAAGCTCTTCTCGAAGATTAGGTGCATGATGATGAAAAATCCGACCTAACGTTAAATGGGGTAAATAAGGTTTTGTTTCTGGTGTTAAGCCCAAACTTACTGCCGCTTTTTCTAATACATGAGCGAGTTCGAAAAGTTGTGAGGTAGAAATTATGTCTGCCACAATAGCACGAGGTGCTGTTGGGGATGGAAAAAAACGCACGTTATGTAGCTGTAGAGAAAAGGGTTTAATATTTTCTATTGCCCCAGAAGCACATTCAACTACTATGGAGTAAAGTGATTTAAGCTCATCAGCCTTTGATCTAAATTCATTAGTATCCCAAGCGCATGTAGTTAGTTTTAATCTGATTTCATTGGTAATTTCCAAAAAACGTAAAGTGACATGTAAGTTTTCTGGATCTTCCCATTTAACACGGTGCCCCAAAGGTTCTTGCTTTAGTTCATCCATAAGTTGCGTTAAAGCTTGGCGTAGTTCAACGTTTAGTTCAATTGCAAAAAATAAACGTAAAGAATCATGAGTACTCAAGTGTAGCTTCCTTACTAAAGACTATGACATTCCAACAGTACGGTATTTTAATGAAAAAGGACAGAAATTTCTATCCTAACCACCCTTAAAAAAACTTCTATAA
>JAVHYG010000158.1 GCA_031119195.1 Rickettsiella sp.
GACTCATGCTGTCTAACTTAAAATTCTTTGCTAAAGACGACGATGAAATTCATCAGGTAAGTTGATAGGACACCTATTTCTGTAGTTTTTTCGTTGCTTGTTGATACTTTTTTATTTCTAAAAACTATTGCTTAAAGTAAAATTAATAACGACTACTAATATAATTAATTGGATTTACTCCAAGAAATTTTTGAATTTAAACCCCGCCCGACAAATTTACAATAGTAGTTCTTATAGCCATTTTAATATTATTTTATATCTATTTTTTCAAGAACTTAAGCTAGTTTTAGATTTATTTGTCCACTAAAAGGGGAAGAAAACTAAGTAAATTATCTATAGATATTTTTTCTTAGTTTTATCCCTTTAGTCTAGATTTTTAACTATCTCACGTTAAACATTTTTCCTATGCTATAATTTATCATTATTTATTCAATAATAACCCATCTTATCTTTAGAATCTCCTTGAGAAGTAATTATAGATTTAATCTTGTTAACTACCGTAGATTTTTTATCATTATCAACAAAGAAATCAGTAGCAAGTCCATTTATATAGTTTTCAATATTAGTTTGTTTTTTAATTAATTCCGAATTTTGATGGTCTGCTTCATTGTAGTCTTGAGTCATTTTTTTTAGCTTGTCTATAATAGGTTTACAAGTACTATCTATGTCAACGACAGGTGGTTTAATACGCTCCAATTCTTTGGTCATTTTATCTAATTGATCTTTTAGATCCTTAACCGACTTACATTCAGGATCATCACCTTTCTCCTTGCCACTTTCTTGGTCGCCTTTAACTAATTTAGTTAACAAGTCTAATACTAGCTTTTGAAAATTTCTATCTTCACCACTTTTATCAGAATCTTTATCTTTACTACCCGTGATTTTAGCTAATTCTTTCTTATACATATCTGAACATTTATCACGTAAACTTAGCTTAATTTCTTTAAAGAGATCATCTTGACACTTATCCTCTTTCATTAGATTTTTTAATTGATCTATTTCCTTTTTTAACTTATTAACTTCTTCTTGGCAGGAAGATTCTTTAACTTGAGGTGTTGGTTTAGTCACTTGTTCTATTTCTTCTTTGAGTTTTTTTAGCTCATCCAAATAACCTTGTTTAGCTTTTTCTTCTTCTTTTTTCTTATTTATATCACTAAGCTCCGCTTTTTCTTTGATAAGGTTTTCTAAAAGTTTTTTAATCTCTTCGCAACATTTATCGTTTTCTTTCATTTCAAACTCCTTTTCATTATCTTTTTTTTCTTTAATTAATTGATTTAGAGTAATTTTAATTTCTTCACAACACTTGTTTTTTTCTTTAAGCTCTAGTTTCTTTTTTTCCTCTTCTTTTTCTTGAAGTAAAATGTCAATTTTCTTTTTTAAATCGTTAATATTACCAGTGGTTTCTTTCCTCTCTTGCTCCTTTTTTTCGTTCTCTTTTTCTTGAACGAGTTTATCTAAAACTTGCTTAACTTTTACACAGCACTCATCGTTGTATTTCATTCCTTGGTTCATATTATTAGTTTCATTACGAATTACAAACTTTAAAGCTTCCATGTCAGCTTTCAACGTTTGAATTTCCGGAATCGTTTGGTAAGATTGAGAACAAGAAGGTGCACTACGTTTTATAAACTGTATATCATTCCGTAAACTATCAAGTTTATTATTTAACTCATTAATTCCATCGTTCATATTTTTTCTCCCTTTTTAAATTTTACTTATTAATTGAACTATTCAAATTATTTATATTTAATATTTTCCACCTATTACAACAAAAAATAGCAGCTTGTAAAAAAAATTACTTATTTATGATGATATTTAAAAAATTCTAACTGAAAGTTTTTACCTAAAACTTCACTTAAGAAAATACAAATAACATTTTGCTCTGAACCATGTAGTTTTACATGATAAGATGATACAAAATTAACTATTTCATAGAAGGTTAAAAAAATTTAGTATAACTTCTAGAGATAGAGTAATATTTTTTAATATTAATAATGATGAATATTTAGTGTTACAATGGAGTTTCCTCATCATAATTTTCTTCACCAGATATAAAATTGACTTTATAATACCAGACGTAAATAAATAATTTCAAACCTATTCTATATATCGATTTATAACCCATTTTATGAGCTGCTTTAACGAATTGTAGTTTTTTGAACATAAGTTGATTAGCCTTGAGAAGTATTTTTTTGACGAATGACGAAATTGTTCATACAAGTTTTAACTTTCAATAGTTCTAACTTGCAAAAAGCATTATGGAAGTAAAAAGATTATTACATTGACTACGGGTTGTTTTAGTGGGTGAATTTGCAAGACTAACATTTTGCTTAATCGACTTATTAAACTCTTCAATTCCGCCGTTTTTTGGTACTTTATAAAATGCGGTCAGCGTCAATGAATAAAGCTTTTATGACAAGCTAAAGTACTCTAGTTGATTCATGTTCGTTTATGAAAACTTTTTTGAGAAGCTTAACAGGAAAAGTAAAATTTTTAAGATAAACAGTGTGGCAATTAGAGTAATCCTTTCTTTTGAACCAAACCAATTATCTGCTAGCACGTAATTGAATAAAACATGATTGCTGACTGCTTGCTGAACCTGAACCAGCGAGCAAAAAAGCTCATTTTTAGTGATAATTGATTTGCGTTTTTGCTTATGTGTTTTAATATCCGAATATATTAACTTTTTTTACCACCTCGTATCCAATAGCTAAAGCTATATCCCCCTAGCAAACTAGGCAGGAAAGCAAATTAATTCCCTTTACATGCCATGTTTTGCGTGGAAAAAATGCCAACAATTGACGGTATTTCGTCCATATAATTTTTTTCTGAAATGTTGTCATCCAGCAACAATGTCCGTCTTTTTCTTCATTTTTCTTCATGACGACAAATTTGAGGTACATAACTCCAGAGCGCTTTTGACGCATAAATTTTTTCACGTATACACGAGTTTCGCACTTATCTTACGAGGCTAGAAACATTAACTATTGAATGTGTT
>JAVHYG010000024.1 GCA_031119195.1 Rickettsiella sp.
GCTATCAACAATTATTTTTTTACTATCTTGAGAATTAAATGATAGAAGTTTACTTCTTAAATTTTCTAAATCTTCAAAACTACATAAAATAGTTTGTAATAGTTTTTGGTCTGTAAACTCTTCGGCATATAACACTACACTCAATCCTTGTTTGGAAAAATATTTTGCATTTTCAAGCTGATCACCACGACTAGCTTGTATTGATAAAGGTAATAATATATGCGGCTTTTTTAACGCTAATAGCTCGTAGATAGAAGTTGCGCCTGCGCGACTAATAACTAAGTCTGCGCATGCCAAAATATCGCCTAATTCTTCCTGGAGGTACTCAAATTGCCGATAGCCCGCAAAATTTTCAAACTGAGAATCTAGTTTTCCTTTGCCACAGATATGGATTATTTGAAATTTCTTAGATAATGGACCCACTAAACGACGAATTGTGTCATTAATTACCACTGAACCTAAGCCCCCTCCCATAATTAATAACACTGGTTTTTTTTCGGTAAATCCACAAAATTTTAAACCATTAGCTCGATCACCTTGCATTAAAAATTCACGAATGGGCAAGCCTGTGACTAAAACTTTCTTTTTGCTTTTAAAATACTTTATCGTTCCAGGAAATGTGACGCAAATCAATTTAGCAAAGGTGAAACTTAAACGATTAGCTAATCCGGGTGTGAAATCGGATTCATGAATAACTACAGGAATACGATTTAACCAAGCACCGATCACCACAGGTAATGCAACAAAACCGCCTTTGGAAAAAATAATATTGGGTTTAAGTCGATAGCAAAGTAAAAAACTTTGTGCAACACCAAAAATTAGCTGAAAAGGTGTTAAAAAATTTTTCCAAGACCAATAACGACGTAATTTTCCAGTTTTAATAGCGTAATAGGGGATGTCTAAGGATTTTATTAAATCTTGCTCCAATTGCTCCGATCCGACATAAAAAATCGTAGCCCCCTTATTTTTAAGCACCTGGATTATAGGAATATTTGGCGTTACATGGCCAGCAGAGCCTCCACCCGTAAACATTACTTTAATTTTTTTTATCATTTGAGGTTTAGTTGGGTGGTTTAAAATTTAATTGGCCTTCAATATGTACATCATGCGGCGCATCAGGAGGTAAAATACCTTCACTAGAAAAACGTTCCCATAGACTAAATAAAAACTGCGAACGTACGCCAGATCGCGAACTAATATGATTTAAATCAACATAATACTCAACCTTAAATTCTAAAAGTACTTTATCGATTTCTTTAAAATAAACCTCAGGTTTTGGATTTGTTAAAATTTTTGGAATAGCCGCCAATACTTCTAAAATAATATCTCTAATACGGTTTGGATTATCGTTGCGATTGGCCCTCACGTTTACCAGCGCACGAACAACACTATCTCGATGTGTCCAATTGATAAAATTTTTACTGAAAATATCAGCATTTGGAACTAATAGCTCTTGACGATCATCCGTGGTTACAGTAATGGAACGAGCACCTATATGAGAAACCTGTCCATCATAAGTTCCCACAGTAACCCAATCTCCTACTTTTACAGGTCGCTCTAATAATAAAAAAATACCGGTAAAGAAATTATTAAATAGATCCCGTAATCCTAAACCCACACCTAATGAAAAAAGACCAAAAATAAGGGAAATATTTGTCCATGTTAATCCTAGTATATTTAATCCAATCGTAATTCCAATAGCGATCAAAGTATATTGTGTAAAAATAGCTAAACTATTACGTAAACCAAGATCCTTGGTGTGAACAAATAACCAACGATACGCAAACTCACGTGACCAATGCGCAATCCATATTAATACAACAATAAGTACCGCTAATTCAACAACAGTATAACCAGTTACGGTCACGGTATTTGAAATATCAAATAATTTAGTCGCAAGCAATTTACTTATATTAATATTAATTAAAGGTGTATGATCACCCCCCCAACCATACCATTCAAACAATCCCATAGCAGATAATACTAATAAAGTAAGTTTTAAAACCTGATGAAAAGGTTTTAGTAAAGACTGGCTCCACAACCAACCATTTCTAAATCGGCGAATACATTGTTCAGATAACCAACGAATGAGTTCATCTAAAAGTCCTCTGAGTAAAAGATAGGCGGTAAGCGCTATTAAAAATAAACCTTGATAATGTGCAATTGCCCACGCCAGCTCAACATAACCAACCAAGCCAATAAGTGCATTAGTTAACAAACTAAAGGGAATTAAAAAACTTAACCAACGTATAATTCTTTTTAAATAGGCATGCTTATTTTCTAGGTAGGGCTCTAACAAAGTAGGAACAACCTCCCAACCTTTCATTAACACTAGAGCAACTATCAAAAGAAAAAGCATAAACAAGCGACCAAAAAGATCTTGTACTTCATAATTAACAGGCAATTGATTAACCAAAATAGTAGCTAAAGTAATAACTCCACCAATTAACAAGGTTGCTCGCAATCGATAGTACAATTTTACGTCGTGACCACTTTCATCCGTAGTGTTCTCCAATAGTAAAATATGCGCGAGTTGTATCACGATACTGAAAATTAAACACACTACACTTAGACTAATAATCAGAAAAAATAATTTGAATGGGATATTAAATAAAAACAATAACCCTATTAAAGCTGCTAATAACATAATCCCGGTTAGATGACGTTGCAGTAATTGTAATACGACAATCACTGTTTGCGCCGAAAAAAATCCGCGACTACGTTGCTGTAAACGTACTCTATCTACTGCTAAAAACCGACGTAATTTTAACCACAATGCAAACCATAGTAGGAATGCAATTAATCCAATCAGCCATTGCCAAATAGATACCAACTCGAGCTTATTGATAATAGGATCATAAAGGCCCGTCAATTTTTCAAGTGTTAATGCCGGTATTTGAACAATTATCTTTCCCAAACTAAGCCAAGCACTTAAATTCCATCCAGGTAATCCTTGTCGATTGGCTAATTGTAATTTCAATTGTTTCGCAATCATAGCTTGCTGTAATTCAATCTGCTTTGCTAATTCCTTATTTTTAGCAAATAATGTTTGATAAGATATAATAATTTCCTTTAACCGGATTAATTTAGTTTGGTCTTGAGTAGCAGTAATGCTATTCTTTTTTGAATCTTGAGTAACTAACTGAACGTAATTTTGTAAAAAAATAAGTTTTTTTTGAAATAAATTATTTGAAATATGAATTTTATCATTAAGATTTTCAATTTGATGCTGTAAATTACTTAAGGTACTCAATGAAAGTTTTTGATTAAAGGAAAATTGCAAATCTTGCAATTTATTGGCAATTTTTGCAGTATTCAGTTCTGTATCAAGTAAATTATTCTTTTCTTCAACTTCAAATATATTAAATTCAATTTGATCATAAAAAGTATTATGCAGAAAGCCATTTGCCTCAGCCTTTTCTAATGCTTCATTCCATCGCTTCAACTCTGTTACCCATTTTTTCTGTTCTTGTTCTAAACGAAATACTAAACTATTAAATGATTGTTCTCTATTCACTTGTTCCTGAAGTTGATATTTTTGCTGTAAATCTTGTTTCCATTCTTCAGAAAAATTAAGGATTTGTTCAATAATATCGCGCGATCGCAGCAAAGTTTTCATGCGCTTTTGCTGTAGAGTAAGTAAATATCGACGCTCTTCCAAATAATGACGTGATTGTTCTTGTTGCATTGAATTAACAGGAAAAACTTGACTTGAAGTTTGCCATAGCTCAGGCGCACTTCGAATCGAATCTTGAATGAGGTCAATCGATTGCTGCGTTGTCTGAAGTGTTAAATTGATACTTTCTAAATCTACCTTAGCCATGGCAATTATCGTATCGAGACGTGCTAATGAGTTTTGAGTTATAGGTTGACTAAGAAGATTTTTTTGCTCTAGCTGTAAACTCTGTAATTTTTTTGATAGTAAATTATTACGTGTTTGCTCAGCAATTAATTGTTGTTGTGTCGATGTTAATAGAGGTGATTTATTAGATACCTCAGCAAAAATAGTAGTAGTAAAACCACAGAATAAAAAAAATAATAAAACAATGAGTTTATGCAAACTATTGCCTCATGGTAAAGATAAAGGTTGTTCGTCGTTTAAGTTAATATTAGCTGGAGTTCGCTTTTTCATCCAAACGTATACCGGTGCGCTACTTAATAGTAATAATGTGCCATAAAATACGGTCTGCTCACCCGAGCCGATAATAACCCAGAAGGAATATATTCCTGCTAATATAGCGATAATTACCGACTTTAATAATTTTTTTCCTTTAAAAAGACCGGGGTATTTAAAAAAAATAACCAGTTCAGACATGGTGGTTAAAAAATAAGGAATCAAGGAAGCCAACGTTGCTAACAAGATAATAATTGTAAACTGTTTAACTAAAGATTGGCTTAATGTCAGTAATAAGAGCAACGTAATCAAAACACTAGAAACGACCAACCCCACAATAGGTGTACCATTAGCGGTTTTTTTTTCGAAAATACGCGGAAATAGTTTATCTTGAGCAGCAGCTAATGGAATTTGCCCTTGAACTAAAATCCAACCATTCAAGGCACCTAAACAAGAAATTACCGCGCCTAAACCCACTAAACTGCTACCTATCGGCCCAAACATTAACCGTGCTGCATCTGCATAGGGCGCATTAGAGTGGGCAAGTTCTCTCAAAGGCATACTCCCCATCACAGCAATACTGCTAAAAATATAAACCGCTGTGGCAATTAATACCCCAAAAATGGTAGCTCTAGGGATAGTATGTGTAGGATTCTCCACATTATTTGCGGGAATTGAAGCTGATTCTAAACCAATAAAAGACCATAATGTCAATGTGGCTGCACTACTAAAAGCAGAAAAGTTTGATTTACCGGTTAGATTAAAATCCGCAAGGTAATGGGGATGTATATAAAAAATACCTACCACAGCAATAAGTATTAGGGGAATAAGCTTTAAAAAAGTGGTTAATAATTGAAAAATACCGGCATTCCGAACTCCCAATAAATTAATAAAAGTCATTAACCAAACCAAACCTATACTGATGCCGCATGAAAATATAGCATTTTTAGCTAAAACTGGTACAAAGAAGCTTAAATAGCCTGCTAAAGCAACCGCTATTGCTGCATTTCCTACCCAAACCGCAATCCAATAGTTATAAGCCATTTGAAATCCAACAAAGTCGCCAAATGCCTCCTTACAATAAGCATAAGGACCTCCAATACGTGGCATCACAGTACCTAGCTTAGCAAAGACTAATGCTATTAACAAAGCACCACCTGCTGTAACAATCCACGAAAGGAAACTAATACTGCCAAATTCCGCTAAAGAAGCTGGCAATAAAAAAATGCCTGACCCTATCATGTTCCCAGCCACTAAAGCCGTTAACATCCACAACCCTAATTTTTGTTGTTTTGGTTGATTCAACATACTAATCTAACCTCTAAATTTGCACAGAAAAAATAATTTATCATTATACCGCTCACTCAATAAGATACGAATTTTTAAAATAAGCTCTAAAAGTAACAAATTCGCTACTTCAAGTGCAATGGGTTTATACTTATTTCACTTTATAATGAAAAAATTTATGTCAAAAACATCTGCCTTGTATATTGTTGCTACGCCTATTGGTAACCTTGGCGATATCAGCGCACGTGCACTTGACACGTTAAAAAGCGTTGACTGTATTGCTGCTGAGGATACGCGTCACTCTAGTAAATTACTCAATTATTTTGACATTAACAGGCCAATTTTTTCTTTGCATGAACATAATGAATCTAAAAATACTGAAATACTATTAAATAGATTGCAACAAAAACAAAGCATTGCTTTAATTAGCGATGCGGGTACGCCTACAATTAGTGATCCTGGCTATATTTTAATTAATAAAACGCGCGAAATTGGAATTCCCGTCATACCTATTCCAGGCCCATGCGCCCTAATAGCCGCCTTAAGCGCTTCTGGATTAAATTGTCAGCAATTTGTCTTCGCTGGTTTTTTGCCTACAAAACAAACGACGAGACAAGCAAAACTTAAAGATTTATTTTATGAAACTCGAACCATTATATTCTATGAAGCACCACATCGAATTCTCGATTTAATTGAAGATTTGATAACTGTCTTAGGCCACAAACGATATGTAGTTTTAGCAAGAGAATTGACAAAAAAATTTGAAACAATTTATGGAAATACTTTAGATCAGTTAAAACACTGGTTAGACAATAATAAGAATCAACAAAAAGGGGAATTTGTTGTGCTTGTAAAAGGAAATGAACATGCTTTCACTCATTCTGCCGTTGAAACAAAACGAATTCTTAAATTATTATTAGATGAGTTACCTATTAAAAAAGCCGCCGCACTTGCTTCTAAAATAACGCACGAAAAAAAAAATAAACTCTATGCACAAGCCTTGGCCTTAACTGGAAAAACAATATGACTATAGACACTTTTGACATTATACAAAAAGGAACTAGTGAAATATTACTTGTCGAAGAATTAAAGAAAAAAATAACAAAGAAAAACCCCTTACAAATTAAAGCTGGATTTGACCCAACTGCTCCAGATCTACATCTAGGTCATACTGTACTTATCAATAAAATGCGTCAATTACAGGACTTAGGTCACGAGGTTGTTTTTTTGATCGGTGATTTTACAGGCCTTATAGGCGATCCTTCGGGTAAAAATGCAACACGACCTCCGTTAACTGCCGAAGAAGTTCAAGTTAATGCCAAAACCTATCAGGATCAATTTAATAAAATTTTAGACAGCAAAAAAACTAAATTACGTTTTAATTCAGAATGGTTAAACCATCTTTCTGTTCCTGAATTAATTAAGCTTGCAGCAACTCATACTGTAGCCCGCATGTTAGAACGTGATGATTTTCATAAACGTTACCACAATCACCAACCTATTGCGATCCATGAATTTTTATATCCATTATTGCAAGGTTATGATTCCGTTAAATTAAGAAGTGATATCGAATTAGGCGGTACTGATCAAAAGTTTAATTTACTAATGGGGAGAGAACTACAAAAACATTTTCGACAAGAACCTCAAGTTGTCATCATGATGCCACTTTTAGAAGGATTAGATGGTGTACAGAAAATGTCTAAATCATTAGGTAATTATATAGCTATAAATGACCCCCCCAATGAGATGTTTGGAAAAATGATGTCCATTTCTGATGAGCTTATGTGGCGTTATTATGAATTACTTTCTCTTGAAAAAACGATAGCAGACATAAGCCATATGCAACACGAAACGAGAAAAGGAGCAAACCCTCGTGATTTTAAAGTCCAACTCGCATTAGAAATTGTTGAACGTTTTCATGATAAAACAGCTGCAGGAAAAGCTGCAGCAGAATTTGAAAATCGTAAAACCGGCAGTATTCCCGCAGATATAAAAACAATTACACTGTATACCGATAGCAATATACCCATCGCTAATTTGTTAAAACAATCCGGATTAGTTGCAAGTACATCTCAAGCATTAAGATTGATAGGTGAGGGTGGAGTAAAAATTGACTCTATAAAAATTGAAGACAAAAAGCTTATGCTTACTGTAGGTACAACACATATTTACCAGGTTGGTAAAAGAAGGTTTGCAAAGATTACTATTTTATCAACAAAGCGCTTATGAATTGCTGCGCAACGGTAATTGGTCATGCTAATACTTAATAGATTTGTTGCTTATCGGCTTGCATTTGCCATTTTTAAACGTTGCAGATAATGTTGCCAATACTTTTTATAATGCATTCCCAAATCATATAATGTTTCCCAACTATATATTCCCGTATTATGACCATCGTCAAATAGCAATTTGACCGCATAATGACCCACAGGCTCTATGCTAAGAATATTAACATTCTTTTTATTTGGTACTAATTTTCCCTTAAATTGCCCATGCCCTTTAACTTCAGCGGAAGGTGAAAATACACGCAAATACTCACAAGACAAAATAAATTTTTCACCATTACTAAACTGAATTTCTAATACCCTTGATTTTTGTAAGAGTTTAATCTCCTGAGGATAGAGATAATTAATCATTATAAAATAAAGTGGCTCCGATCTTGACCATCAACTAAGCTGTCTAAACGTTGATTAACATATTCAACATTTATTTCTATAGGTTCTTGGCTAAAGTCAATCCCCTCGAAAGATATTTCTTCAAGTAGACGTTCCATTACTGTATATAAACGACGTGCGCCAATATTTTCAGTCTTTTCATTAACTTCAAAAGCAATCTCAGCAATTCGCTTAATTGCCGATTTATCAAAAACTAATTTCACGCCATCTGTTCCTAATAATGCTTTATATTGGGTAATTAGAGAGGCTGTTGGTTCTGTCAAAATGCGCTCAAAATCTTCGGCAGTCAACGCTTCTAACTCAACACGAATAGGTAAACGCCCTTGTAATTCAGGTACCAAATCCGATGGTTTAGCCAAATGAAAAGCACCTGCAGCAATAAATAAAATATGATCCGTTCTTACCATGCCATATTTCGTAGAAACGGTACAACCTTCTATAAGAGGCAATAGATCTCGCTGTACACCTTCCCGAGAAACATCGGCACCACTCATTTCACTTCGACGACACACTTTATCGATTTCATCGATAAACACAATGCCATACTGTTCTACCCACTCAATCGCCTCACGCTTTAGGTCTTCTTCATTTAACAATTTACCAGCTTCTTCCTTTTGTATCGCAGGAAGTGCATCTTTAACTTTCATACGAAGTGTTTTTGTCCGCGAAGTTCCGATATTTTGCAACATACCTTGTAATTGGTTTGTCATCTCTTCCATACCAGGCGGACCCATAATTTCGACACCCACTGGAAGTGCAGCAAGCTCAATTTCTATTTCTTTATCATTCAAAAGACCTTCGCGCAATTGCTTTCGGAAAACATTACGCGCCACTGATTTTTCTTTTTTCTTGAGCTCATCAGTTGCTTCTGCTCTGGACGAAGGCGGAGGAGGTACAAAATAATCAATTACTCTGTTCTCCGCAGCTTCTAAAACTTTTGGTTTTAGCTGATTGATTTTCTTTTCACGTAAAAGTTTAAAGGCAGAATCAACTAAATCTCTGGGAATAGATTCCACATCACGTCCGATATAACCTACTTCTGTAAACTTGGTCGCTTCTACTTTTAAAAATGGACAAGCAGTGATTCTAGCTGCGCGGCGCCCAATTTCGGTTTTACCTACCCCAGAAGGGCCTATCATAAGAATATTTTTAGGTGTTACTTCTTCACGTAGTTCAGGTTTAAGATCCATGCGGCGCTTTCTATTACGTAAAGCAATTGCAATCGCACGCTTTGCATTGTTTTGGCCAATAATGTATTTATCAAGTTTCTTAACGATTTCTTTAGGTGTCATATCAATTTGAGTTGGGTCTAATGATCCGAAAGCTAAAAGGCCTGCCTTAAAAACTTCTGCAGATTTAGGTAAGATTTCTTCTGGAAAATTAGCATCTAACACAATTAACTCAGAAGTTTCGTTAGATTCATCTGTAGATTTGGCAAGTATATTCATTGAATTTGTTTTCATTGTTTAAAAAATAGCAGGAATATAGATTTTATTTTTTAGTAGAAATAACTTCTTCTTTAGTGGAAATTGAATCAAGCTCTTTTATCGTACGCTGATGATTGGTGAAAACACAAATATCCGCAGCAATACTTAAACTTTTCTCAACAATCTCTTTAGCACTTAATATCGTATTGCTTAACAACGCTAAAGCAGCTGATTGTGCATAAGCACCTCCGGAACCGATAGCAATCGAAGCATGTTCAGGGCTAATAACATCACCTGTTCCGCTTAATAAAAAGGAATCTTTTTTATCAGCAACAGCTAACATTGCCTCTAAACGACGCAATATACGATCAGAACGCCACTCCTTAGCCAACTCAATAGAAGCTCGCTCTAAATTACCTTGGTGTTTTTGCAACTTACCTTCAAACAGATCTAACAAAGTAAATGCATCAGCTGTAGCTCCAGCAAAACCAACTAATACCTGCTCGTTATATAATTTACGAACTTTTCTAGCATTTCCTTTTAAAATGATGGAATTACCTAAGGTTACTTGACCATCTCCACCTATGACGACTTTGTCACTACGTCTAACCAATAATATTGTTGTGCCATGTAAAGCTTGCACGAAGTTTACCTTTTAGTTTTAATTAAGATACAAAACCGTACAATGGTGGCTTTCAAACCCCATTTCAAGCCCTGCTATTTCTTAGTAAATGACCTTTTACACCATTCGTTTACAAACCATTACTTCGATTTGAATAAGATTGAGCTCATTCCCGCAGCATTTAAACGTTTTTGGTCCTGGGCGGCAAGTGCCAAACCTGAGTAGGGCCCCATAAAAAGCTGGTAGGTTTTATGGCCATTTATAGTTTTTACTTTACTTTGTACAGAAAAGCCTCTTAGAAGGGCTTGAGCCTGATATCGTTCTGCTTGCGAAACTGCTTGAAAAGTTCCCAATACCAAAATATAAACTTCATTACCTAGCTGACTCATTTCTTGATCTAACTGTTTTTTTACTTCTGCCATTGCAACTTGTTCTGGGGTAGAATTAAGCAGACTATTTAATGGCTTTTTTAAGTGCGATGACACATCGTTCGACTCGTCATTAGCTAAATTCATAGCTTGTCCCGCGCCTGAAATGCTAACATTGTCATTCGTTGCTTGCGAGGATAACGTTATATTGTCTCGTGGCAATATATTGTAAAAATCAAATTCTGGCTCCGGTGGTCTAGGCCCAGGGGTTTCTAATCTACCTTGCTTTAACTTAGTTTCGGCTTGCTTTACTTCTTGCTTTTGATGAGACTTAAAAAAAAACAGTCCTGCCCCTATAAGAAATAAAGCTATAACCAGATACACAATTATCCAAACACGACGACTAAATTTATGCGATTTTTGGTAAGTCGAATACTTAGCGTAATCTTTTGTCATTACATTACTTCCAGCGTCTCTACGCCCAACAAATTTAAACCGTTCTTTATCACTTGCTGAATTGCTATTATTAAATTTAATCGTGCATTTCGCAAATCACCTGCTTCTGCTAAAAAAACATGCAGATTGTAGTATGCGTGAAAGGCTTGAGCTAAATCTCGCAAATAATGTGCTAAGGTATGGGGTTCATGATAATCAGCTGCTTGCTTTAGTATTTCAGGATACCGATTTAACAAAATTAACAAATCAAGTTCTTGTTCTTCTTTTAACTGCTCAACTGAAGCCATACCTAATGCCTTATCCCAATTTAATTGCCTTGCTTTTAGCTGTCGTAGCACACTACAGATACGGGCATAAGCGTACTGTACATAATAAACTGGATTTGCATTTGATTGCTTTTTTGCAAGCTCTAAATCAAAATCCATATGCTGTTCTGCACGACGTAATACATAAAAAAACCGCGCTGCATCATTGCCTACTTCATCACGTAATTCACGCAAAGTAATAAACTCTCCGCTACGAGTAGACATCTGTATTTTCTCTTCACCTCGATAAAGAATAGCAAACTGAACCAATAATGCAGTTAAACTATCACTTGAATAACCCAAGGCCTGAATAACGGCACGAATTCTAGCAACATAGCCATGATGATCAGCACCTAGAATATTAACAATCTTTTTAAAACCTCGATCTTCTAAAATAGAAAGCCTATATGCAGCATCGGCAGCAAAATAAGTGGCTTGGCCATTTTCTCGAATTAATACTCGATCTTTATCATCACCAAACTCAGATGACTTGAACCACAATGCTCCAGAAGCTTTATAAGTGTGGCCACTTGCTATTAACCGTTCAATCGTTTTATCTACAAAACCGGTTTTAAATAAACTATTTTCGGAAAACCAATCATCAAAATTAACTCTAAAACCAATTAAATCATCTTTAATATCCTCTAGAATATCCTTTAAACTAGCATAAAATATTTTTTGATAACCATCCCCTAATAACATTTTAGCTTTTAAAATTAAGGTATCAATATAAATTTCTTTGTCGCCACCCTCTGGCTCATCGGGAGGAACTCCTTGAAATACCTGTGAAGCTGGTTTGTAAAACTGTTTACCGTAATGTAAAAATATCCGTTCAACTATTTCACGTATATAAGCCCCCTTGTAAGCATTACAAGGAAAAACAATTAACTCACCAAACGCTTCTAAATACCGCAACCAGACACTGGTAGTTAAAATATCCATTTGACGTCCAGCATCATTGACATAATATTCTGCATGAACTTGATAACCCACTGCGCGCAATATTCTAACTAAAGAATCACCATAAGCCGCCCCTCTACCATGGCCCACGTGTAAAGGGCCCGTAGGATTAGCTGACACTAATTCTAGTAATACAGATTCACTTTTTTCTATTTCCGAAGTGCCGAATCGTTCTTTTTCGTTCAATATCTGATTAATAATTTGATACCAAGCTGTTTTTTTCAAAAAAAAGTTAATAAAGCCAGGTCCTGCTACCTCAACCCTTTCAATTATCGACGTCGCTTTAGAACAATCTATATTCGCTATTATTTTTTTAGCCAATTGCAACGGTTGTTTTTTTAAAGATTTAGCAAGGATTAAGGCAATATTACTAGAAAAATCTCCATGAGACTTATCTCTTGCATAATCGATATCAAGAGTCGACGGCAATAACAAGGTCGGTTCTTCGAGTGCTGCTAAAGCAGTTTTAATTTCTTTTTGGATAATAGGTTTCATAAATGCTCAATATATTTAGCGGGCAATGATTAAACAAAACTTACACCAAAGGAATTTTCGGACGTCGGGAAGGCAAAAGACGTTTTGAGACGTCGTCTTTAGTTACGACGATTTACTGAAAGAGTAAATAACTACCACAGAATAAGGTCAGTAACGAAAGTGCTCGCTAAAAAGCGGTATTTAGTATAAGCCAAGTTCAAGATTATAACCTAATAACCCTAAGAAAAAATATAGGTCTTCACACCAATGGCAAAGACTAAAGCTTCTGTAGAAAAATTGCAAAGAGGGGGGTACTATGCTTGCATAATAATAATAACGAGAACAAACCATGAGACTGGCCTATTATGCACTTGCTATCTTTTGTTTTTCTACATCTGTAGACGCACAAACAACCTCTAACGTCTTTGTATGTAAAAATGTGGAAACCCCTACTTTTTCTGAATTAACTATTCAAGGTCCGGTCAATGTTGTTATAAACACCTCCCAAATAAACGCTTCAGCCCCTTCATTACAAATCTTTGGCGATCCAAAAACTGCCTCTATAGTAACTTGGGAAGTAAAAAACAAAATTCTAACTCTAGGGACAAAGTGGGACTATCGTCCACATCGTAGCGATTATTTGACCATTAAGGTAAATATAACTCCCGCCCAACTTAAGCAAATTAGTTTTTATAGCAACGGCAGTTTATTAGGAAGGGGATTAACGGGTTCTTTATCACTGGTTAGTAAGGGAAATGGTTCTATTAAACTCTATAACAACAAATTAAATTTAAAATCTCTTTATACCCAAGGACAAAGTAATATCGAACTTTATCATATTAATAGTACTAACTTGATAATAAAGGGCGAAAATGACGGAAAAATTAAAATAGAAGGTGAAGCTGCAATACAAACGATTAACTTAACGGGTACGGGAAACGTAATGATTTACTGGGTAAATACTCCCTATTTGAAAATAAACGCCAGTGGTACAGAAAATATTTTTTTAGCGGGGGTTGCTAAAACCTTAGACGTTCAATTAACACAAGAATCTCGACTTCTAGCCAAACAATTACGAGCAGATAATGGATTCGTTAAGACACGAAATCAAGCACTTGCTGAAATTACTACAATAAACCAATTAAACGCTTTAGCAAAAAATAATAGTGTTATCTATTATTCCAAAACTGTGAATTTTATAAATTCCTTCACTCAAAATTCAGGTTTAATACTTGCTCAACATGATTAAAAACTTTGCCATTTTGCTTATTTAACTAAAGTAATCTCTACACGACGATTAGCAGCGCTTGCCTTTACACTGCGATTACTTGCAATAGGGTCATGAATACCAAATCCAATTGGACGTAAACGTTGCGAGGCAATGCCTTTTGACCATAAAAAAGCGGCAACAAAATCTGCTTGGCGTTGTGAAACCTTTTCGGCTGTTTGTGGGTCGTAGATATCATCGGTATAAGCTACCACTTGAACAAGTCCGTCACCATACTGCTTTATTGTCTTCATTGCGTTTTTAAGTTGATTTGAACATTCTATAGTTAATCGCCCATTAGATCGAAAGCAGACATCGCTATAAAGAATTACCCGCAATCGTTCCGGATTTTTTATCAGCTGAATAAATGTCGGCGGCATGTTTTCTTTCTTTACATTTTTTTTTCCTTTAGCAGTTTTACTAGGATGCAACGTAGGCGTTTGTTGTAGAGGAACCGATGTACATGCAGTAAGCAAAAAAGAAGCGCTGAAAAACAAACAACAAAAAATTAGTTTTATTTTTTTCATAAAATTATCCTAATGTAACGTTCACAAAAAAACTGTATATCAGGCTCGGATTCAGCCCAGTCCTACATAAAAACACCTAATTTGCTTTGTGGGAAATAAAACGCTATCTAAAAGACGACTTTTCACATTAAACTATTTTTTTTGCACTCTAGCATAATAAAACCCATCCGTCCCCTGATCTTGAGGGAAAACTTGACGGCCCATCTTGCAAGCAACTCCCCACTCCGCATTAATGATATCCTCCATAGAATCGGGTTGCTGTAATAAAAAACGCTGGACCACATCTTGGTTTTCTTCAGGAAGTATGGAACATGTCACATAAAGCAACAATCCGCTTGATCTAAGCAGAGGCCAAAGCCCTAACAAAAGCTCAAGTTGTTGCTTTGCAAGCTTGGAAATATCCTGTTCCCGACGTAAGAGCTTTATATCAGGATGTCTACGAATTACCCCAGTTCCGGAGCATGGCACATCCAGTAATATTCTATCAAATTGCTCGCCCTGCCATTGTGTTTTAAATTCTTGTGCATTAGCACAAATTAACTGGATGTTATCGTGATTTAGTTTTAATCGTAGAAGATTTTCTTCCACTTTTTTTAAACGATTCTCATCCTTATCAATTGCTACACAAGTTTTCAAATCTACTTCTGTTTCCAAGATATGGGTAAATTTTCCACCTGGTGCTGCACACGCATCCAAAACGGTTTGCTTGGGTTGTAATTTCAACAAAAAAGCAGATAATTGAGCTGCTGTATCTTGTATAGAAACATTACCCTCCGCAAAATCTGGCAATCCATGCGTCTTGCATGTTTCATTGAGTAAAATTCCAACAGAACTGATCGCACTAGATTTTGCTTCTATCAAATTATCCTTAAGTTTTTGTAAATAATCTTCGCGTGAATTTTTTAATCGGTTAACCCGCAAACTCATAAGAGGTGATTGATTGTTGGCCTGAATGATAGCTTGCCAATTTTCAGGCCAAGCTTCCTTTAATTTTTTTAGAAGCCATTGCGGATGTGCGTACTGTATTTCTTTAGGTAATTTTTTTAACAAAACAGTTTGCTGGCGTTGAAAAGAACGTAGAACTC
>JAVHYG010000025.1:0-13648 GCA_031119195.1 Rickettsiella sp.
TAAGGTTTAATCAAATCGAATCTGGCTTATTTTACAATAAGTTATTTTTTATCAAGTTAATTTATAAGAGGTTTTATTGGCTTTTAAAATATATTATCCTAAAAGGATACATTGATAAAAAATAAAGGCGCGCTAATAAGCACGCCCCACGTTATCTAAAATACCGAAAATCTTAGATAACGCTACCAAAATCAACTTTAAGGAGTTGAATAATGGCTAATAAGAGCATAACTCCATCTAAACTTCGGCGCAAACTAATTGATATTGAAGAACAATATTACGAAATTACAGCTGAATGTCTATTGCGATCAGCCGATATTCAAAACCCTACTAAACAACAAATTATTAATTTAAAAAAATATCTTGCTAATACTTATTTTGGATTTTCGCTTATTTTCGGAAAAGAATTAACGGATCGTGAATGCAATATTCTCTTTCGGGCAACTTCTGGAGAAAAAGTAACCGATACTTCGTCGACACTAAATATTTCACTTACAAGGGTCGCTCAACTACGTTTGTCAGTGCTTAAAAAACTACAAGCTGAAAATATTGAACAAGCTATTTATCGCGCAACCCGTTTAGGCTATCTTCCTCCTAAAGCAAATGCTTTTAAAGAACAAGAAACTGAAGAGGTCAAAAATGCCTCTAGCTAAAGTTATTCATCCCTTCATTATCACACTCTTTAAAGAAACTATAAAAAGAGGCCACATGTCATGTCTTTGAAAAAAAGTTTCAAGCTAGGTTGCGCCTATTTTGATAAACAGCAAAAAGCTAAACTTAATCCTGAAACTGTGTGTATTAATGAATTAGTTAATATCTTGTTGGACGATCTAACCCCCACGTTAACGATTGAGAACATAAAAGCACAGTTAAATAGTAAATTATCTAGTTTTGTAGCAACAATTGATTCTGAAAAATACGTACTTGTTGTGTATGTCTGCGAACAACGCAGTAAATTATTCGCATTATTCCTGTCAAAAATGACGGACTTAGAAGTGCATGTCAATACAAAGGAAGAGGAAATTATGAACCAAGTATTCCGTATTTCTTATCAGTTTATTTTATTCAATGTTGACTATTACTTTCCCAATTTTAAGTTTATTTTTGAATATATGCGTGCGGATGACAGTAAAAATAAAGAGACGCCGCTTTATTTAATAACAAGCGATCAAGCACACTTTGATGGTCTTAAAAACACAAGGTTTGATGATAACACCGAGGTTTTAGAACGTTTTAACCCAAACTATGTTGCGCAAGTTTTGCATAGATTTGAATCATTGTATGTAAAAAATATTGAATGGAAAGAACGACTATGCCTAAAATAAAAACGCGAAACTGCCGACTCGTGGACACGGATGTAACTCAGGAGTTAATACCTCGATTACGTTCTTCGACACACGCTTATTTTATTACTAAAACCATTAACTTTTCTATCTATCGTCAAGAAACCTTGGCCGCCATCAAAACGAGTAGGGTTATACTTGAGAAACATCGTGGCTATAAAAAAATTCTTGGTAATTTATTGTTTATTTTTACTTTAGGTAGCGGATTTCTCGTCAACAAGGCCTGTACGGGCAAGCTTCTTATTTCTAGACAAACGGAAACATCAAAGCCGCTGGAAGAGCGTAATCAGCGTATCAACGACGCCTTAATCTCTCTCTTTATTAATTTTAGCTGGGGGTTTATATGAAAGAACGATTAATAAAAAAATTTATTCAGGCGTTTAATGCAGGTTATCCCACGATATTACCGTGTATTACGCTCACAGATACGGATGCTGCAGAATCGATGAGTCAAGAAATTTTTACGCCCTTAGCCGCGACACTGGCAGTTTTGTATTATCAACAACTAGTTGACTATTTAGATAATTATAAGCGGGGAGGTCGAGAGAAAAATTATAGTTTAGAAATCCATCGTTTATTAGAAAAAGAGGAGTTTAACAGAACCTATTTTTTTTTATTTGATAAACATTTTTGGGGGGGATGGCCTTTAGTTCCTCAAGTTGATATTTCTGTGAAAGCACGCTTGGAGGATATCCATGACATTAACTATCGTTTAAGATTAGTAGAAGACGATCGTCATACCTTACAGGCTGTTTTGAACCAACTTTTTAGGGTTGTTTATACCTTGCCCCCGAGTATTTTAAAAGAAAAAACAGAAGCCTTGATCGACGCTTTACAAACTGAGGTTGATGCTTACATTGCAGAGCTAGTTAAGTCGGGCAATACAATACCAATTACGAGTAAGCAGCATAGTGAAATGGAAAAAGTAGTGGGAAAGGAGTTGCTAGAGAAAGTTGTTAACCATATACAGCGGTACCAAGCTGAGTTTTTTCCCAAAGAAACAACGAGTTTGGAATCTACCGAACAATCGCTCTGGACACGTTTAAAAGGCTTGCTCGTGCAATTGTTGCAAGGTCTTCGAAATTTTATCAAACCTCATTCTACCGTTTCAGCGACGTTCTTCTTTAATCCAGAACAGAGCGCTTATAAACGTACACAAGACTTTATAAAGACTTGTGAGACGGTAGTGGGTGAAAAACATCCTAGTTTAAACGCTTAATTTTACCACAGAGTATCGTTTAACGATGAAATCGACTCTATGACGCAGCTTAGGTAAGAGGTCTAGTAAACGCTTTCCAGAACTCATCGACAATGCAGTATAAAACAGTTAAATTATCTTCCATAATGGTTTTTTGTTTTTATGCACTTTACTAGTCGCTTACTACCTTGAATTGTTATCTTAAAGTGTTTCTCTAGATTCTCTCTCTAACACACTCCTGACATTAACACGAGTAACTATGAAAAAGGCGATTGCACTCATTTCCGGAGGCTTGGATTCTATGCTGGCGGCACGCGTTGTCCAAGCACAAGGGATTCATGTCGAAGGTATTAATTTTTATACTGGCTTTTGCATAGAGGGACATACCCATGCTATTCGGAATACAAGTCAAAACAAACCTAAACGTAATAATGCGCTGTGGGTAGCAGAACAGTTAGGAATCAAATTACATATCATCGATATTATTCAAGAATATAAACAAATTGTATTAAATCCCAAGCATGGTTATGGCGCTCACCTTAATCCATGTTTAGATTGCAAAATATTTATGGTCAATAAAGCAAAACGATGGATGGAAGCACATGAATTCGATTTTATTATTACTGGCGAGGTTATTGGTCAGCGCCCTAAATCTCAATTAAAAAAAGCCATGCCTATTGTTGCTAAAGAATCGCAAGCGGAGGATCGCTTACTGCGCCCACTTTGTGCAAAATTATTAGCACCCACACTGCCAGAACGTGAAAGTTGGGTCGATCGTGATAAACTTTATGATTTTTCTGGCCGTAGTCGCACACCGCAGTTTGATTTAGCAAAACAATTTAATTTTAAAGACTATGCCCAACCAGCGGGCGGTTGTTGCTTTTTAACAAATGGTCATTACACACAAAAACTTAAAGATCTTTGGAAACACCGTGGGAAAAGAGACTATGAATTCGACGATATTGTCTTACTCAAAGTAGGGCGTCATATTCGTCCTGCCTGTCATTTCAAATTAATTATTGGCCGCGACGAAGGCGAAAATCAATTTCTCGAAGCTTATCAACAGCAATTTACATCGCTTAAGCCTATCACCCATTTGGGTCCATTAACCTTAATCGATGGTCACGCCACAGCGGAGGATATGCAATTAGCTGCCCAAATTGCAGCACGATTTACCCAAGCTGAAACCAACGAGCACGTCACTTTTGAAATCAACTCACTCAGCGGTAGTCTGCTGACAATGACTGTAGTTCCTTTCACTACAGATCAGATTTGTAAAGAATGGTATATTTCAGGATAATAATTAATGATGCAAGCCCTTTATGACCTATCATCAACTTGATGCACGTCGTCTCCTTTGTCCTTTACCCGTGATTCGAGTACAAGAGCGCGTCAAACAATTAAAAAAAGGAGATATTTTAGAAATTGTGTGCACTGACCGAGGTAGTTTGTCTGATATTTCCGCGTGGTGTCGAATTCATGGTCATTATTTATTGTCTAGTCATGCCGAGCAACGAGAAATCTTTATGACTTTACAAATAGGGCAAACATCAGATCTTTCTCAAAATAACCGAAATTTGCTTGAGCTAGAAACAAACGACTAACTACATGCTGCTTATCGCGGAATAGTGGTTTACACAAAAATCGGAGATAAATGCTCAACAATGAAAGCAACTAAGCCAACGCATTTTGAAAATGCACGCTATCAGCAAGTACGTTCCGTTGGATTATGGGGCGGTGTCAAAAACATTTTTCTTGCACTATTTAAGATCATCTTTGGTATTACCGGCCATTCTCACGCACTTTTCGCTGATGGTATCCATTCTCTATCTGATTTATTAGTCGATAGTGTCGTTATCGTTGCGTCAAAATTTGGTAGTAAAGCGGCGGATGAAGATCACCCCTATGGACATGGGCGAATTGAAACGGCGGCAACTGTCTTTTTAGCGCTTGTTTTAGCCGCCGCCGCCTTCGGTATCATTTATGATGCGGTATTTAATTTAATTTTTTCTCATATTACGGCAAAACCTGCTACCTATGTTTTATGGATTGCAGTTGGTTCTATTGGTCTGAATGAAGCCTTGTACTATTGGACGAAACAAATTGCAATGCAAACTAAATCAAAATTATTAATGTCCAATGCCTGGCATCATCGCAGTGATTCAGCTTCTTCTTTAGCAGTTGCATTGGCTGTTATGGGCGCAAGCTTAGGTTTCCCGAAATTGGACGCACTTGCTGCTATTGTAGTGGGCTTAATGATCCTAAAAATTGCTTGGGATTTTGGCTGGCATAGTATCCGTGAATTAGTTGATACCGTAGCAAACGTTGATGACACAGAAAAAATTAAACTTTTTATTAAAGCATTACCGGGTGTAAAAACAATTCACCAATTACGCACACGTTCAATCGCCGGTTCAATTTTTTGTGATGTACACGTACTTGTCGATCCACAGCTTAGTGTTTCAGAAGGTCATTATATTGGTCAGGCGGTAGAGTCTCGTTTAACAGAAGCGTTTCCTGATATTACTGATGTGACCGTGCATATCGATACAGAAGATGATGAAGTGACTAATCCTTCGTATCATTTACCACATCGAGCCGCATTGCAAGCTCTATTAGAACAGGCATGGCATGATTTAATACCTGCATCAGCTATCAATACCGCCACACTTCATTATAAAAATGGTAATATCACTATTGAATTAAAATTACCTTTACCTTTCTCAAACCAAACGAATCTATTGCATGAACTAAAAAAAATAATGGACTCTGAAACATTTATTAAAGATATTAAACTTTTTTATTACAAAATCGATGAATAAACTATTTAAGATCGCAACTTGGAACGTCAATTCTATACGTATACGACTTAGTCATGTTTTAGAATGGTTAGCTGTGCAGAAACCCGATGTCCTGGCCTTACAAGAAACCAAAGTTGAAGATAAAGATTTTCCCAAACAGGCATTACAGGATGCGGGCTATAATCATGTTTTTTTTAATGGCCAGAAAACTTATAACGGCGTTGCATTGGTAAGTCGTACGCCTATGCATAATTTTATTACGGTTCTTCCTGATTTCGATGATATTCAACGACGATTTTTAATCGCTAGTATCGGCCCTTTCCGTGTGGTAAATATTTACGTACCCAATGGTGGTAGCGTAGATTCTGATAAATATAGTTACAAATTACATTGGCTTGACAAATTGCACACTTATTTACGACAAGAATTACTTCAGCACCCTCGTTTAATCGTCTTGGGAGACTTTAACATCGCGCCTGAAGATAAAGACGTTCATGATCCATCTGCTTGGGAAGGCCATGTGTTAGTTAGCCCACCAGAACGTCAAAAATTAAAAGAAATCATGGCATTAGGCTTGAAGGATAGTTTTCGCTTATTCAATGAAGAATCAGGTCAGTATAGCTGGTGGGATTATCGCGCTGGGGCCTATAGGCGTAATCATGGTTTACGTATCGATCACATACTTAGCAGCACTGCTTTAACGACAACTTGTATCAATTGTGAAATTGATACAAAAATACGTGGATGGGCAAGACCATCAGACCATGTCCCCGTCATAGCAAGTTATCAACATGTTAGCTAGGATTTAAGGTATGGCAAATACAATTAAAGCGCGCTTCGGGATTGGTGAGATTGTTCAACATAACTTATTTGGTTATCGCGGTGTTATTGTCGATGCCGACGCAGGTTTTCAAGGTGATGAGAGCTGGTATAACACCAATGCACCTGGAAATCCCCCTAAAAATCAACCCTGGTATCATATTCTAGTTCATGGTTCCGTTCACCATGCTTATGCAGCAGAAATTAATTTAATAAAAGACGATACGTTTGATCCGGTTGAACATCCTGAATTAGATTATTTTTTTGACAGTTTCAAAGACGGTTTATATCATCGTCGACGTTATAGTAATTAAATAGCAATGATAACTTTAACATTGATCCGTCACGCAACAGCGCATAGTAAGCAAATTTGTCAGCAAGATAGCAACCGTATGCTTAATCCACTTGGCGAGCAACAAGCAAAAAATATTGCCTTACAATTAACACAAAAAAATTACTTACCTGATTATATACTATGTAGTCCTACAAAACGCACGCTTCAAACAGCCACGATCCTTTGTCAAACACTTGAATTAAGCACTCAACTGATTAAAACCGATAATATTCTTTATTCGGGCGATGTTGAAGAAATTTTGGCCCATGTATGCTGCTTAACAAACGCAAAACAATTATTCCTTGTGGGACACAATCCGAATCTGAGTTGGTTAGCACATTACCTTTGTAATGCAACAAAATCAATTTGTTTGCCTCCTGCAGGCGTTATTGGACTTGAGTTTAAAATAAAAAGTTGGGATGAATTAACAAAAACATCCGGAAAGCTACTTTTCTTTATCGAACCGAGTCATGAACTGCATTGATACTCTTTTTAAACAAGCTATTACTGATCATCAAAACGGAAACCTAGCATCCGCAAAACAGTCCTATGAACAGATTTTAATAATCCAACCTTTAAATGCCCAAGCACTGCATGGACTCGGCATGCTGGCAGTTACGCTTCAACAATGGGATAGTGCAATTAATTGGATACAAAAAGCGTTAACTATCAAACCAAATTCAGCCTATTTTCATCTGCATTTAGCAAACACTTTTAAAAAAAATGGGCAATTTGAGTCGGCTTCGATTCATTACCAAACTGCATTATGTTTAGACCCCTATTATGCAGAAGCACACAATAATTTTGCTGCATTACTATTTAAGCAAAGTAACTATACAGATGCCCGTCAACACTATGAACAAGCTATCTATTTAAAACCCAATTATATCGAAGCTCACTTTAATTTAGCATTACTTTTTGTTGCCGAACAAAAAACTGAAGAGGCGATCACGCAATTTAATATTGTATTAGAATTGCATCCCCATTCCATACAAACACACTGGCAATTATCAATTATTTATTGGCAACTGAACGAACTAGAAAAGGTAGAATCCCATTATCAAAAGTTATTAGCGTTAAACCACCAGTCGGCGGAATTATTTAATAATTTAGGTGTACTCGCGCTTAAAAAAAATCAGCCAGAAATTGCCATCGATTATTTTAAACAGGCACTCGCCCTTGAACCAAAACACGAAGATGCTAGAAATAATCTAGCTTTCACGCTATTAGAAAAAAATGCTTTTGAAGCATCCATTTGGCATTATGCGCTATATTTAAATTTAAAACCTGATGACAAAGAAGCACTGTACAATCGAGCACAAAGCCTCATGTTAACCGGACAACTTGATAAAGCGATTGACGATCTAAAAAAAATAGTCTCACTCGATGCGAATCATATCGATGCTTACTGTAATCTAGCTGCTATTTATTTAAAATTAGACGATAAAGCTGCAGCCATACAGTCTTATCAACAGGTGTTAAATCGCGAAAAGGATCATCCTATAGCCTCTTATATGCTCAGCGCACTCACCCAACAATCCATTTTTTCTGCCTCTCCGATTGAATATGTTAAAAATTTATTTGATAGCTATGCGCCTAGGTTTGATACACATCTAAAAGATACCCTATGTTACAAAACGCCTGAATTATTGCGCCAAGAAATTACGCCTTACTTAAACTCTAAAAAATATAAGATACTTGATTTAGGCTGTGGTACTGGCCTGAGTGGAATACCATTTTCTGAAATAGCCGAAAAATTAATCGGTATCGATATTTCCAGCAAAATGCTGGCGCTTGCTAAGACTAAAAATTGTTATAGTGAATTAATTGAAGCTGATATTTTAAATGGAATTTCTCAACTAAGCGAACCTTACGATCTAATTTTGTGTATTGATACCCTCGTTTATTTCGGCAAACTCGATGCATTATTCTCTGTAGTCGCTTCGTATCTTGAAGAAAAGGGCCTCTTTTGTTTTTCCATAGAGATATCTGATACGTCAGTAACTTCTTATCGTTTGCAAACATCGGGACGTTATCAACATGCCATTATTTATATAAATAACTTAGCTAAGAAAAACAATTTAAAATGTCTTGCACAATCAATTGTTGATGGACGTTATCAAAAAAATGAATTTGTAAAAACTGGTCTATTTGTGTTAAAAAAAGGGAGTAGAATTTAGTATTTACTCTATAAAAATTTAAATAATGATATTATAAGGAGTTAATAATATGGTAAGTGTAACAATGAAATTAGATACCTTAGCCTGGGTAAAAAAATTAGAACAGGCCGGCATACCTGCACAACATGCGGAAGCACAAGTCGAATTACTTGCCAATGTTATTGAAAACACTATTTGTACAAAAAAAGATTTAGACGTAAAATTAAACGTGCTTGAATTGAATCTTAAATCAAAGCTTGTAGAATCTAAACATGAACTTATTAAATGGTTTGTCGGTACTTTTATCTTAGCCATAGGTGTATCTGCAACTTTTATTAAACTATTTCTTTTATAAATTAAAAAATCCTTAGCATATAATTTATTTTATAAAATTTTTAAAAAAAATTTTATAAAGTGATTTATCAGTTTAGTTCATAAACTTCTTACAAAACTAAAAGTTCAGTTTAAGAGGGGTAATTTCATTGTTTTCAGATTTCTGATCAGAAATTTTTGTAGCTTGAAAAAATAAACACGTTGGGACTTTATTCCGCATTGTTGTTTTTAGCTTTCCATAGGTTTGTGGTAGGGCTGCGGCACAAGACGTTGGCGGTGTTAACACAGTTCCTTGCTGAGTGATAAACTCATTCCATCGATTACAATAATCGAAATATTCTAAAGCGTTAGAATTAGCAAATTGTTCTAAACTATTAAAAAAAACTTGTTTTTGTTTTTTTTGAAAAGCATTCTTATTTGCAAAATTTAAAATGGCATCCGAAACAAATAATTGGATTTCCTTAAAGTCCTCAGCAATAAAACTTCCAGTTGCAGGAAATAAATAAGATAATACATCTTGAAAATACACAATTGTCGTTAAATCATTTATCAAGTTAGCAACAGTCCATTGACCAGTTTCTCTCAAAGCTGATCTTAACGTTAAAGGATATTTTTGGATTAGTTGATTATAATTTTGAAGTATTAGCAATAAGTCGTAGTGTAATGTATGCAGAAACAATCCCTTTAAAACGTCAAGGTGATCTGAGTTTGCTTCAGTCTCAGATAAAAAATAAATTGATGTATCAAAGATTAGTTTATTAAATTTAACAGGAATTAAATTTAAATAATACGTTTGCATATATATAGCAATAGCATTTTCACTGGTGTCATTGCTTCCGGTGTACAGTAAAGCTCGCGACATACAATCAAACAATGTATTTAATTCATTTACGTCATAAAAATTAGCAGTGCATTGAATACCATTTGGATCCTGAAAAAAAAATTTTTTATCTTTTATAAGATTGACAGCATGATGCGGACTCGAAATGATCATGCCATAGGGCATAGGATAATTTAGTGTGTCGTTAAGTAAATGTAAAAAATTTGATCGGGTAATAATACCAGTTCCGGAAAATAAGCTCTTTAATTGAAAAAACCTTTTTTTCTCAATTTCAAGTGCTTGTTCGTAAGCAGTTTTGTAGGTTTGGTACATAAAAGGCAAACCCGATTGGAATAGAATAAGATTAGCTAATCTTTCTGTTATATCGTAGAAAAAAGCACAATTTATTCGTTGATATTTAAAATGCTCTTCAATTTTTTCATTGAGAGCAACTAAATTAACACAGGCATTAGTATGCGCAAATCTCTCGAGACTAGGATATTTATTTAATTTTTTGATAAATTTAGCTTTAAGTAATTTATACTCTTTAGTTTCTTGTCTTACTAAGTTTTTAAAAAAAAAATCCTTTTTTTTGTAAATTTCAAGCTCTTTATCAGTAATTAAATTGCCTTGCATATGAAACGTGTAAAATAAAGAGCTTAAAGCAAACTCAAAATTTTCTTCTAATCCTGGGGATATTTCATCTGAAAAATAATTCCAATTCATAATTTGTTCTATGCTACTTAAAGCTTCATTTTCTAGGCCGGCTGCTTTTTCAAGGCTTACCACTAAATCAACAGCATTGATGCCACTACATATTCCTTTCATTAAGCAGACAAGTAAGGATAAAGATAGCGAAAAATTTTCATCATTAGCATAGTTAACTAAAATGTTATTTAAACCCTCATATCCACCCAAATGGATTTGCATATTCCAGTCCAATTGCTCAAAAAGGGAATAAGCCGTATTGGAAATTAAATCATTCTTAATGCGTTCCAAAGGCATCTGCGCTAGTAAGCCATCAAATAGCAGTAAAGGATTTTTTTTAAAAACAATTAAAATTGCATTTTGCGCGAATCGAAATTGATTGAAATTCAGACTAAGCATAATTTTTTTATAATTAATATTCTTATTTTTTATATATTTATTAAATATACAGAAATTAACTTAGGAATTTCTTAATAAAAAAACCGAAAAAAATACATTAGCTAATAGAGAAAAAAACGTAAACTGGACGCGAAAAGCCGTCTTTGTTGTATCACTTTGTTGCGGTACTCATTTACACTTAAGTCAACGCCGTTCCTCGAAAAGTCGGCGCCGCGTGCTACAGACAAAATTCATTTTTTCCCGTAAGTTTAGTTAAAAATACAATCCTGAAATATAACTTGCTACAGCTTCAATATCTGCATCACTCATGTTTTTAGCAATCGTTGACATCATCTGATGTTGTGTATCTACTCGCTCACCAGAACGAAATGCCTTCAGCTGTTTAGAAACGTATGCCATATGCTGGCCACTTAACCTGGGAAATCCCGCAGGCGGATTACCTAAACCAGCAGGACCATGGCAAGCTAAGCACGCTGGGATACCTTTTATCGAATTCCCACCACGATAAAGTTTTTGCCCTAATGGAACTAACTGTGCTTGAGCAGCGTCTATACTCCCTGGCAAATTAGCATAGTAATTAGCTATTTCTAGCATTTCTTTTTCTGACAAAGAAACAACGATAGCATTCATAAGTGCATTAATTCGGCCATTTTTTACTTGCGGACGAAAATCTTTAAGGGACTTTATGAGATAGACAGGATTTTGGCCTGCTAATTTTGGCCATGCTTTATTTACTGATGCATTCCCATCACTGCCATGACATACAGCGCAGTGGGATAAAGTAGATTCAATCATCCTAGCAGTTTTGACTGAACTCTGCGCCACTACTGAAAAAAAAGAAAAAAAACAAAGGAGAAAAAAAATTCGATAATCCATACTGTTAAATCCCTATTATTGAAATATGCACCCTTTAAATTTTATTTGCTAAAATAAGTTTTTTAGTTTATATTTTTTTAAGGCTTTGAACGAACTAAAATAATATAGGCCCTTAAGCGTGACTAACGTTCAGCAAAAAGAGTCTAATAAAAAGGCCAGGGAGTTTTTCTTTTTTCTCGATGAAGATGAACTTTGAACGCAATTACTTTTCCTCCGATTCTTTTTCTAAAGAGTGTCGCGCAACTCAATCAATTACCTGAAGATAAAGGGTCAGAAATCGCTTTTATAGGCCGTTCTAATTCAGGAAAATCAACTGCCATAAATACGATTACAGGGGTAAAAGGATTGGCAAGAACCAGTAAAACACCTGGCCGTACACAACTCTTAAATTTTTTTGAAATTAATCCAGAACAACGTTTAGTGGATCTTCCCGGTTATGGTTATGCCCATGTCAATACCACAAAAAAGGAAGATTGGGAAAAAGTAATCGCTATTTACCTCAAAACACGACGTTCGTTAAAGGGGTTAATTATCACTATGGATAGTCGTCATCCGCTTAAAGAGCGCGACCAATCAATGCTGACCTGGGCTTCACATTATCAAATTCCAGTCTATATCCTCCTGACTAAAGTCGATAAGTTATCTCGCCAACAATCTTTGAAAGTGTTACAGGAAACAAAGCAGCAGTTAATTAAACTTAATGATATTAGCGCTGTTCAGCTTTTTTCCGCACCAAAGAAAATTGGCCTTGAATCTGCCCGGAAAACCATTTTGGAATGGTTAAACGCCTAAAAATTAATTGACTGCAAATCAGAATACAAAACGTTATTCACTTTATTATAAATTTTTTTGACCTAAAGGGCATTATATGATAAAAAAATTGATTGGCAAAAAAATAATTGAGAGATCTTATGTCATCCCAAACCAATGAAATAACAGTTAGGGCCGTTATCTTGGCTATACTACTTGCTGTCATTTTAGCTGCAGCAAATGCATACTTAGGTTTAAAAGTAGGGCTTACGATTTCAGCTTCTATACCTGCTGCCATACTGTCAATGGGAATTCTGCGATTTTTCAAGAACTCGTCCATTCTTGAAAATAATATCGTACAGACCGGGGCTTCTGCGGGTGAAGCATTGGTGGGCGGAACAGCATTTATTTTACCCGCCTTAATCATTTTGCACTATTGGCAACATTTCGATTATTGGCAAACAGTCTTTATTTCCCTTACTGGAGGTATTTTAGGCGTATTATTTTCCATACCTATACGACGTGTACTATTGGCCGATAAGTCATTACGTTTCCCAGAAGGAACTGCGATAGGACAAGTGTTAAAGATCAGTCAAGATACTAAGGGTAATCTTAAAGAACTTGTACAAGGTGGGGCGTTGGGTGCTTTTGTAGCCTTATTTCAAAGTGGCTTTCAGATTATCGCCGATAACACGGCTACCTGGTTCAAAGCAGGAAATAAATTCGTCTATGGATTTACCTTTGGTTTTGAGCCTGCTTTATTAGCTGCGGGGTATATAGTCGGCGTCGGCGTGGCAATGAGTACATTATTTGGCGTTATAATAGGATGGGTAGTGGGTGTCCCAATTTTTAGTTATTTACATCCTCTTGCTGCTAATATGGATGCCAATAGTTTAGCTACATCTATATGGCAGACTGATATCCGTCCTATCGGTGTCGGAACTATGTTAGTCGGTGGTTTATGGACGATGGTATTACTTATTAAGCCCATCATTAGAGGGATACATTCGTCATTTGTTTCTTTAAAAGCAGTTAAAAAAAGTGGTTATTCCTCATTGCCTAAACATGAACGTGATATTCCAATTAACTATACAATCGCTTTATTAAT
>JAVHYG010000025.1:13658-15482 GCA_031119195.1 Rickettsiella sp.
AAGTTTTATTTTATTTAACTTTATTAGTCATCCTGCTTTAGGCTTAGGGCTTAATTTACAGATTGTAACTTTACTTTTTGGCGTTATATTTATTCTGATAACGAGCTTTTTTTTCTCTTCCCTCTCCGGCTATTTTGCAGGCCTCATAGGCAGTAGTAATAGCCCTATCTCTGGGATTTCGTTATCTGTACTCTTGCTCGCTTCGCTCTGATTATTAGCTCTTTTCAGCGGGGCCCCGGGATTTAATCAGAATACAAAGCACTTACTGGAAGGTGAAGGTTTAGCCGTTATTATTGGAACCTTAGTAAGCAGCGGCTGTGCGATAACCAACGATACAATTCAAGATCTAAAAGCAGGGCAAATTGTCGGCGCTACCCCTTGGAAACAACAACTTATATTAATACTCGGTGTTATCGTTTCTGCTTTAGTCTTAGCTCCTACCTTAGAATTACTCTTTAATGCCTATGGGATAGGTGGAATTTCACCTCCCGGACGTCACATGGATCCCACACAAATGCTTTCTGCACCACAAGCAACGCTAATGGCAAGTTTAGTCGCTGGTGCATTCAACCATAATTTACCGTGGAATTTAATTAGTATTGGTTTTGTTGTGGCAGTTGCATGCATTCTTATTGATCGATTTCTGCAACCTCGAGGCATGCGTTTACCTGTACTGGCCGTTGGAATAGGGATTTATCTTCCATTAGACACTTCATCCGCGTTGATCTTCGGAGGTCTCGCTTCTTATTTAGTTGAACGCACTTTGATAAAACGTCATCCGAAACAAACAGAAAAATCAGCTGATAATTCAGCTAGACAGCGTGGCCTTACGCTTGCCTGTGGTTTAGTAGCTGGTGCTTGTTTAATGGGTGTATTCTTAGCAATTCCATTTACCTTGGCGCAATCTACAGATGTGTTACGCCTTATGCCAGCGCATTTTACAGCCATTGCAAGTATATTCGGCGTACTTTCCACACTAGGTGTTCTGGGCTGGATCTATCGCACTGTTTGTCAACGATAAATACTCGCGCAGAGGAATCGCGCAAGTCTAGTCTCATTTTAGCTCTTGCCAATACGCCCTAATGTGTTTTAAATATAAAAAAAGCAGCGCCCAACAAGCATAAGCCTGCCCAAAAAAAATCTAAAGATATTTTCTGGTTCATATAATACATAGAAAAAGGGACAAAAACTGAGAGCGTAATTATCTCTTGAATAATTTTTAGTTGCGCTAGGGTAAAACCTACACTCTCAAACCCTATGCGATTCGCTGGAACCTGAAACATATATTCAAAAAAGGCAATAAGCCAACTAACAAAAATAACAAACAAAATTGGTTTATGTGGAAAGTTTCTTAAATGCGCATACCACGCAAAAGTCATAAACGTATTAGAGCAAATTAACAAGAAAAGTGTCGCGAGAATATTTTTCATTGGTTTCAGCTTAGTAAAAATTACAACGATTACTTAGAGTGTCGTCATTTAGCACGATAGTAGCGAACCCTAATTTAATTATACTTTAAAGTGGTCAAGATTTATGAATTATTCTTCATGCTTTTCTAAACTCCAAACCTATGCCTAGCATAAAAAAGCGTTCTGTTGACAAAATTAAAAAATGAAACTAGTCTCCCATAAAATTTCAGGGGGTAGATATTTGCCCTCTTTTTTTTCGTAAATAAATGAAAGGGGGCAAATATCTACCTCCCCTAATCCAAAGGGGAGCACATGTCGAAACTCTATAATCCTTTTTTGGCTAAAAAATCCTTTAAATTAATCCCCAATGGCTGGGATTTAATTGCTTTTATTCTTGTTTTAGGGATGCTAGCTG
>JAVHYG010000159.1 GCA_031119195.1 Rickettsiella sp.
TTATTTACAAATTATCATTATATAGAACTTACTTTAAATTAAAGTTAAATAGGGTTATAAATTGTTTGAATTAATTTTTTACTTAAGATGAGGAGATTATCAATGTCTATATCCAATGAATTATTAAGATCTCAATGCCAAGATATTTGTGTCCCAGAAAGAAAAGTTAAAGAAGTTATAGAAGATCTTGAGATACATATAAAAAAGGTAATAATAAAGGGTAACCTGTTTGAATATAAAAATAAACTAGATGAGCTCGGTGTTAAATTCAAAAAAGCTATTTTTGAAAATTTCGAAGAAACAAAAAAACAAATTACAGATAAAATATCATTGCATATTGTTTCAATAAAAGAAGTGCTAGATGATCTAGAAAAAGATCAAACAAAATGTAAAGATCAAGGCGTAGAGACAGCCATTGATGCTGTTAGAAGTTTATATAAAAAATATCAAGGTTCTCCTCTTCAGCAATAATATCTTATTGCATTAACATAAACTTATTAAAATGGTTAGTTAATCACTAACCATTTTATTTATTATGGATGGTAAGCTGAAAAATTTTTTTGTAAAAACATACAAAAAATTAAATTGAAAAAATTATATTTGAATTTTGTAAAGAAAAATTTAAATTCTAATTAAGCATAAACTGACTGGGCTTGAAAAAAATTACTTATCAATTCCTTGTTAAGGAAAATAATAAATTTATTCAACTGTGCAGTCTCTTATTAGGGCCAACAGCACAAGTTTAACGAGAAAGTTTAAGTTTTAGGATTTCATAAGATGTTTTACTTGGCATGGAGGCTAGGTGGACGTCTATTAGTTATAATCCCTTCACAATTATTTTTTTCATCTAAATAGCTATCGTTTTTATAAATAATTGATAGCATTATCGTCAACTTTAGGAATAGCATGTAGAGCACTAAATATTTGATAAATAATTGCAATAAAATCAAAATCTATATTTTTTATAGCATAAAAAAAATTTTAATTATAAGCTTTATTTTCTAAAAATATATAAGGATATATTTATGGAAGAAGGAATAACACAAGCACAAGGTAACTCTAGTTCTATGAAAGGCTATGCATGGGAAGAAAGAATACTCTGGTATGAAAAATATATTGGTCAAACTCGTATAACTAGCAATGAACAATATATTAATCTGTCCGCTCACAATATTGCGACCGTCTTTAATAATCACAGTAGTCTCTATTTACTCTATAAAGCAAAAAAAAGAAATAATTTTTTTATGGGTATTTTCGAATTAAAAGCAGCGGAAATGATTGGTATCTATCAATTACAATCCTCTAATCTAGTAACAAATGCAACCTTCTATCTAAAAGCAATTGGTACAAAGGCAACAGGAACCTCTGATGAAACCACGCAAGTAACTTGGTATCTTAGCCATGCCCAGGGTGTTTTACGTTTAGATGTGACGATGGATGAGTCAATTAATAATAACTTTAGAGAACTTTATAGTAATTTATTGGTCAATGAAGATACGACCTTAGCAAAATTTCAAGATTATCATTTCTTATGCGGTGGGCATTTAAATAATGGAATAGAGTTTCTCGCTAGCTCATCCAATGGGGAAGGAATAAGCCTATTTGAGCCTCATCATCTAACCTGGGCCAGACGTATTAATCCTATTAACGAGTACGTGAAAGGCTATATGTATACTTTTGGGGGGCTTCCACGTAATGAAGTTTTAAAAAACTATTATATAGAATATAAAGAAATTCGAGTAAAAGACAAAAATGCTTTTAAAAGTCTTAATTCTGGAGTAGTGATTATAGAACCTTCTAAAATTATTACAACTATACCTCCCAATATAGAGGAATCTGAGTTAAATACGAAAAATTATCGTAGCACGGTATTAGAAGATAATATTTATATATTTCCTGTAACTATTTTCAAAAAAATGAACTATTTTTATATTTTTAATACGACTAATAAAACATTTGTACCTTATAAAGTTCCTAATGAAATAGTCGATAAAGTAAAAAATAATAACTTAGCCGACTATACGGATATTCAAGTGACAACAGCAAAAAATACTATTTTTTTTACTTTAACCAAATCAGATTTTGAAGCATTATGGACGCAAATTATTGGTTTTTATACAGAGAGATTAGACAGAGCTAAGTCATCTTCTTAATTTAGAAACTTATTTACACAATTAATTGTATGACGGAGGATAAAATGGAACACATATTACATGGAATAGATGATTGGAGTAGATTAAAACCAGATGAAAAAGAAGACTTAGAAAAAAAACTAAAAGAATGCAAGGAGATGGTTGAGAAATTAGAGAAAGATGTAGGCATTGATCCCTGTCAAGTTGAACTTAAAAAAGAGATAAAGGAGAAAGAAGAAAAATGCAAAGAAAAAATAGAAGGCCTTGAGAAGAAAATCAAGGAAGGAAGAGAAGTATGTAAAAAAAAATTAGATGAACTTGCGAAGAAACTAAAGGAAGAAGAAGACGGAAAAACACGTAAAAAAGAATTAGATGAACTTGAGAAGAAACTAAAAGAAGATAAAGAAGTGTATAAAAAAAAATTAGAAGAACTTGAGAAGGAATTGAAAAAAGTTTTGTTAAAAAAATTAGAAGAATGCAAGGAGACGGTTGAGAAACTAAAGAAAAAAAAAGAAGATTGCACAAAAGAAGTAGATGAACTTGAAAGGAAAATCAAAGAAGAAAAAGAAACGTGGAAAAAAGAATTAGATAAACTTGAGAATGAGTTAAAAGAAAAAAAGGAAAAATGTAAAAAAATTGGGGGAACCTGTAACGATTAACAAGTAATTCTCTATGCTCATGAAAAATATTGGCCGTCGTGTCCCCAAAATTTGTTTGCATCACGCGACTATTATTAGGCGCGTGTGTGTTCCATGACAAAGTTTATTAATATGGGTCGATCGGGCTATATTGTTTTTTTTAGTTTGTTTTTCTTA
>JAVHYG010000026.1:0-254 GCA_031119195.1 Rickettsiella sp.
CACTTTGTTGCCAACTTTTCTGCGGTACTCATTTACACTTGAGTAAACTGTGTTCTGTGTTCCTCGAAAATTCGGCGCCGTGTGCTACAGCCAAAATCCAATTTTTCGCGTAAGTCCAGTTAAAATCATAAGTTTAGTTTTGCTATGAAATGAAAAATCCTTAAATCGAGTTGTTGTGCTTCAGTCTTTTTAACCCACTTCGTTGTTATGGAAATGAAAAGCAGAAAATAAAAGAAAATTTGTTAAAATAGGGT
>JAVHYG010000026.1:264-15259 GCA_031119195.1 Rickettsiella sp.
ATAGGGTGTTGTGATTAATCCTCTAATCATCCATTATTTTTTAGAATTCATATATACTTTAGATGTTGAGTTCATAAATAATGGGTGATTTTTCTTTAGGTCAAAAAATAATTCTTTGGGTTGTTCCCTTAATTTTTGCCATTACGGTTCATGAAACAGCGCATGGTTGGATCGCTTCTAAATGTGGAGACCCAACTGCTAAATTATTAGGTCGTTTGACCTTAAACCCTATTAAACACATTGACCCTATTGGCACAATTATTGTTCCCGCTATCCTCTTTTTTCTCGGTGGTTTTGTATTTGGCTGGGCTAAACCCGTTCCTATTACCTGGCAAAACTTGAAAAAACCTCGGCGTGATATGGCTTTGGTTGCTGCCGCAGGTCCTATGGCTAATCTAGGGATGGCTTTTTTGTGGATTTTCGTAGCCAAGCTAGGGTTGAATTTCCATAGCGTCCCTTTTGCTTACATGGGGCAAATTGGTGTGTCGATTAATTTGGTTTTAATGTTGTTAAACTTAATCCCTATCCCTCCATTAGATGGAAGTCGGATTGTGGCGAGTTTCTTATCTCCGGCGATGGCCTATCGATTTAATCAGTTAGAGGTCTATGGTTTTTTTATTTTGGTACTGTTATTAGCCAGCGGTCTACTAGCACGGCTATTAGGACCAATTCTGCAAGGGTTAATTACGTTTTTCTTTAGGGTTTTTGGCCTGTAGGTATTAAACTAGCTCCGCATGATAGAAGAGACGACATTATCGACAACAGCAACGGTTTTGCCTCCGGTGGCGACTGTTCGTGGACAGCCCTTTGTCCAACTTCCAAGTGATCTCTATATTCCACCGCAGGCCTTGGAGGTTTTGCTAGAAACCTTTACTGGACCCTTGGATCTTTTGCTCTATCTGATAAAAAAGCAAAATTTTGATATTTTGGATATTCCCGTTGCCGAAGTCACGCGTCAGTATATGCACTATATTGAGCTGATGCAGGTTTTAGAGATTGAACTAGCGACTGAATATTTAGTGATGGCGGCGGTATTAACTGAAATTAAATCTCGATTGTTATTACCTAAACCGGTTTCCGTCCAATCTGTGGAGGAAGAGGATCCGCGGGTTGAATTGATTCGTCGGTTACAGGAATATGAGCAAGTAAAGCAGGCGGCTTATGAACTTGATCAATTGCCAAGGCAAGGTCGTGATGTTTTTTTAGCTATGGCTAAAGCAGAATTAACTACCTCAGAAATAAATGGTATTGCACAGCCTGATATTGATTTAGAGGATCTGATAGAAGCGTTTCAGTCGGTTTTAATGCGTACTGCGCTAACGACTCATCATGCTATAGCGCGAGAACCCTTGTCGATTCGTGAACGTATGTCGCAAATTATGCATAGACTTTCTGCAGAAACTTGTGTTGAATTCACGACACTATTTACAGCTAGGGAAGGGCGTATGGGTGTTGTCGTGACTTTCATAGCCCTTTTAGAGCTATGGCGCCAAACCTTAATTGAACTTTTACAAAAAACACCTTTTGGAAAGATTGAAGTGAGTGCGCGATGAGATTTAAAAACAAAACAATAATAATAACCGGTGGATCATCAGGAATAGGTGCAACAACGGCACAGTTATTTAGTCAGCAAGGTGCTACGGTATGTGTGCTCGACAAGAAAAACTTAGCTTACCCAAGCAGTAAAAGGATTATTTACTACCCATGTGATGTTGCTGATAGTAAACAAGTTAAGACTACCATTGAAACGATTCATGATAAAATCCCAACTATCGATTATCTTTTTTGTAATGCGGGTGTTCACTTATTTGCAACCATCGAAGAAAGTAGCTTAGGAGCGATGAATTATGTCATTGCAAGTAATTTATTCGGAACGATTTATTGTTTGCAACAGGTATTGCCCATCATGAAAAAACAAAGGCATGGCTCAATTGTTTTAATGGCGTCTGATCAAGCTTTTATTGCCAAAGAACAATGTGCAATCTATGGCGCAAGCAAGGCAGCAATTGCCCAACTTGCTAAGAGTACGGCCTTAGATTATGCCGCTTACAATATTCGTGTTAACTGTGTTTGCCCAGGAACTATTGATACACCGATGTACCAAAAAGTGATTGAACAATTTCAAGAAAGAACGCAGTTATCCGAACAGACAATTAAATCAAATGTGGCGGACCGTTTACCGCTTAAACGGGTTGGAAAGCCGGAAGAAGTTGCACAGGTAGTAGAGTTTCTATGCAGTGATGCGGCATCGTTTATGACAGGTACGTTAGTTAATATCGACGGTGGGTATACGATTCAATAAAGCTTTTTCTTATGTGTTTTTTCATAGTTTGTAATCATTATTTTATCAGTATAAGAAAATTATACGTTTCCAGCATTACATGCTAATAACCTTTGTTTTTTAAATTAACCAAACCTAATTATTATTTCTTAAATTTTCTTAATGATCAGTTAATTAAAATAAATTAATATAATAGAATAATAATAAGTATGGAATTTTAGATGACACAGATAAATCCTTTTGATATGTCAGCAGCAGAACAGTATATTTTATCAGAATTTATTAGTCAGAATCCAGATAAAATAATAATAAAAAAAAACATATTTTATCATGTATATTACAATGGATTTGAAAAGAAATTAACGTTTTTCGTTTCAAAGGATATTATCCGTAGAGAACGGAAAGCTGGAAAGAAAGGATTTCGGTTTGAAGTTAAAGGTGATGAAATATTAGGTGAAGGAAGTTTTGCTAAAATTTACCCATCACATACTTTATTTTTAGAAAATGGTTTTTTGTGTCCGACGGATAAGCAAAATAAACGTGTTATAAGAGAACAAGACTCAGACGAAGAAGAATCTGACTTTCATATTTTGCAAGCTGTTCCCCATCTTTGTGCAAAACCTAGCATTTTTGATGCGGGTAAAACCTATACAGTTATTAAACGTATGCCAGGGGAAGATCTACAGTCAATCCTTGATAAGAAAACATTAATGACAACAGAACAAAAGCTGCAACTTGTAATGGCTTTGTTCAATGCATACAAAGGACAAGTGTTAGATAATGGTTTAGTTCACAGAGATATAAAGCCAGCAAACATCATGGTGAGTTTTACTTCTGGAAATACTATGCCAGAAGTCAATATTATTGATTTTGATCTTGCTAGAAAAGTAGGGGATCAATCAAATGAACTTCTTGGCACACCCGAATTTTATTCTCCAGAAATGCTTGATTGGCATAGAAAAAATGTAACTCAGCGTTCTTTTTATTTTTGTAATTCTGCCATCGATATTTATGCCTTAAGTAAAATTGTTTGTGAATTGTTATCAGAAAATTATTTTGTTGATAGCATGAGTATGAAAAAATTAAATTATTTAGCCTATAAGTTAAAAATTAATATCAGTTTGCAAAAAGAAGAAATTGAATGGATAGCTAAGTTTGGATTAAATAATCCCACTTTATTTAAGGAAGAAACTGATTTAAGCATATTACATCAATATAAGCTTAAGTCGCTTATTCAAAGTATGAGTTATAGTGATCCTAATAAGCGACTTTCAATTGATGTTGCTATTGAGACGCTAAACAGTATTATAAAAGAAAGAGCGTACCCTAAATTACTTTATGCTAAATTACTTTGTCTGCAGGAAGAGAGCCAGCTTTATCATATTTTAAGTTGTTATCCACACTTGTTTAGTGTGAAAAAAATCTTAATGGAGTCAGATGAAAAGCGAATTAATCGTCATTTAAATACATTTTTAACAGCTAAGGCCGATTTAGATGCTATTGAAAAGGATGTAAATGAGATAACGAAAGCTAGAGATGCTATAAAAAAATCTAATAATTCTCAAGTTTTTAATGACATGTTTATAATTTTAAAGCGTTTGACCTATCGTGACTCAAAAGAAATAGATAAAACGCCAAAAAATAAATTTGAAACAGAGGTAAAATTAAAGCTTCTGACATATGTTAAAAAACATATGGCAGATTTGATTACAAAACAAGATATCTATGCTTCAAAAAGACTAAAAGCAATGACAGTTTTATTAAATTATTTAGAAAAATCTGACAATTTTGAAGATAATATACAGGATACGTTGAAAAGAAAGTTAGCAATAATTACATCACCTCAATTTGACGGCAGTTTATCTCAGTCAAAATTTAATGTTACTAAAAATCGCTATATTCCTGCAAAAACGGCTTTTTTCCCAACACAGGCTCAATTGAAGAATATTGTAACAAACGCCACACAAATGCGAAGTTTTATTAGAGGTTAATTTTTTTACGTTTTATTTTATAAAAATTGCTGGTCTATTCCTATCCAAGATGAGAGGCAAATACAAATTATTAAAATTTTATGCAAATAAAAGAAATTTTATTTGAGAAGGCTGCCTTTTCTAAAACGAGAGCTTTTAAGCTGCGCTTTTGTCGCATCCAGAAAATATAACAAATCTATTTGATGATGCACCCAAGCCAATGGGTGAGCTTCAGCCAAGTTGTTCTCATTGGCTTTAACTTTTATAAGATCAGTTCTTTTATTGCAGATTCAACTAAAAGGCCTAAATTTTTACTGGCCTTTGTAGCAAAATGCAATGTTCCCTCATGAGTTATAGGTTCTTGACTAAGACCCGCTGCAAGATTTGTAATTACAGAGATTACAGCCACTTTTAAACCGCAATGTCGTGCAACAATAACTTCGGGTACTGTCGACATTCCAATCACATCGGCACCTAAAATGCGAAACGCTCGGATTTCAGCAGGTGTTTCAAAACTTGGACCTAGGACACTTAAATAAATACCTTCGGAAAGTGAAATAGCAAGTTGTTTTGCGGTTTGCTGTAAAATGACACGCAGTTTTTTATCATAGGCTTCATCCATAGAAAAAAATCTAGGGCCGATTTCATCTTCGTTGATTCCCACTAAAGGATTGTTTGGTTGAAAATTAATATGATCCGCAATTAATACTAATTGACCTGGCTTAAAATCATCTCGCAGCGATCCTGAGGCATTAGTCATTAATAGGCTATGACAGCCTAAGAATTTTAAGGTTCTGATAAAAAGCTTAAAGTCTTTTCCTTGCATACCTTCATAAGCATGAACACGACCTTGGCAACAGACAACAGGAACTTCATTAAGTGTACCAAGTATTAGTTGTCCGGGATGGCCTTCAACTCGACTTATTGGAAACCCTATGAGTTCATGGTAAGGAATGCTCAAGCGATTTTGTATTTTTTCAGCAAAATTGGCTAAGCCAGAACCAAGAATAATAGCTATTTTAGGTTTTAAGCCGCTCCATTTCGCTAAAATAAATTGGCTGAGCTCATAAGGATTCATAATTAACTAATATTATTAGGTTTCAGAAGGTGGAACAAAGCCACCAGGTATTGCAGCTTCGCCTTCGCTAAATAAGAATTTCTCCATTTCTTTTTTTAGGAATTCTCGCGCTTGGGGTTCTAAGCTACTAAGTCGATATTCATTGATCAACATGGTTTGATGATTGACCCATTGTTGCCACGCAGGTTTGCTTACAGATTGGTAGATACGTTGTCCTAATTCACCAGGATAGGGTACATAATCAAGACCCTCTGCTTGGGTTTGTAGCTTAATGCAATAAATAGTTCGGCTCATAGGAGTGATGTTTTATTTAACTGTTTAATTAGTTTTTTTACAGGGGCAGCTAAGCCCTTTTCATTTAATTGTCCAATCTTATACCAGACTATACGATTAGATTCCATTACTGGAGGATGCCATTTTTTGACCATCATCAGCACTGGCTCTATGTTAAGATGAAAATGGCTAAAGGTATGTCGTATTTGAGTTTGCTTATTAGGTTTTTCCGTTTTGCAAAAATAATGTTCTTCTGAGAATTTTTTAACATTTTCACTAACAGAGCATTCTGGCAAGCTCCATAACCCCCCCCAAATACCACAAGGTGGTCGCTTTTCTAAAAGAATTTCTCGTTGTTTATTAATTAAAATCAACATTTGTATGGAACGAGTCGGCAATTTTTTAGAAGGTTTAGGCGATGGAAAATTTGTGGGATTAGTTGTGTTATAAGCCAAACAATGAGTTTGTAAAGGACATTGCTTACATTTAGGTTGAGTGCGGGTACAGATCAAAGCACCCAAATCCATCATGGCTTGAGTATAGTCGCTTACATTTTTAGTTGGGGTGTAATGCTCTGATAAACCCCAAAGTTTTTTATTAATTTCAATTAAACCCGACCAACCATTAATCGCATGAAAACGGCTCAATACACGTTTCACGTTACCATCTAAAATGGGCGCGTATTTGGAAAAACCCAATGCAAGTATAGCACCTGCCGTTGAACGTCCAATTCCAGGTAAATTTTGGAGTTTTTTTAAATCTTTTGGAAATTTACCAGCATATTCTTTTTCAATGGTTTGTGCACAGCGATGTAGGTTTCTACCACGTGCGTAATAACCTAATCCTGTCCAAAGGCCAAGTATTTCATCAAGATCGGCATCTGCTATAGTTGTGAGGGTTGGGAAGCGCTTAATAAAACGATTAAAATAAGGTATGACGGTGCTAACTTGTGTTTGTTGTAACATTACCTCCGATAACCAGACTTGATACGGAGATTTGTTTTGTTGCCAAGGCAAATTTTTTCGACCGTATTGTTTAAACCAATTTAAAACACGTTGTTGAAATTGTTTAGCAGAAATAGGATTTGTCGCAGCCAATTTTTTTATTACTTATTGAAATAGCTTTTTTAAATCGAGTTTTTTTAATTGTTCTTGTAACTTACCTTTAAGCTTTTCTTTAACTATATCAATACTTAATTTATCAAGAACGGGAATAATATGAATATTATTAAATTGGCCAGAGATTTTAATGGGAATAGCAATACCGTCGGGACTACCATCACTTAGTATTGGTTGCGCATTTATTTCGTAATTGATTTGCTGTTGTGGTAAATTAACCGATCCTAGGCCGTTAATGCGTAAACGCCCGCTAATAACATTAAGATCATTATTAACCATTATGCCTTTGTCGATTGTAAAACTACCCATAAACTTGTTAAAAGGTGTATCTGATGTGGTAGATGTTGGGCGTGGTTCATGTTTTAGCAAAGCTTTACCCATAGCAACCCAATAAGAAAGATTAATTCCTTTAATAGTGCCATTATCTAGGTTGAATTGCCCTTGGCCGTGTAGATTTTTTAGTAGGGTATTTTCATCACCTCCTTGTGTCGTGAGTTTGAAAGTGACATTAGCTAATCCAGCTAATTGAATTTGGCTTTTGTTATTGAATTCCTGAAATAGTGCTTGCGTATTGAGCTGAGTTAATTGACCCTGTGCAACAATAAGCGGGGTTAGCGCCGTAAAATTAATTGTGGCATTGCCTTGATAATTACCTTGATAAAGTTTTCCTGTAATAGGAATTAGTGAGAGGATATTATTTTTGAATTGAAAGGGAAGTTGAATTTGCTGAATAGTCAATTGACCTGCTTTAAGTTGTTGGGTTATTACGGTGCCTTTAAAAGAAGGATTACTAAATATGTTTTGTCCTTTAATATTCCCAATTAGTTTATTTTGGTTAATAACAGCAATAAATTTATCTGCTGCGAAGCTTTGATCGTTTAGATTAAAGTTTGCATCTCCCTGCAGTGCGATAGGTAATATACCTTTGGGGTAAGCAGGATCTTTTAATAAAGTGTCAAAATTTATTTTATTTAGTACAAGGGTTTTGCCATCACTATTTAAAGTGATATCACTGGACATTTTGACTGCAGCTTCAAGCTTTGGTGTATTAGATTTAAGGTTAAATTTGACAAAAAAAGGCGAACTTTTATTAACCGTTAAATCATTACTTTTAAGTTGTAATTGTGATATTTCGTAATGTTTATTTTTTTGTAGATCATCAAAAAAGATTTGGCCGTTTTGAATCTCTAGGCCGGCCACACCGAAACTTAAGGGTCTTAGATTATTGGAAATGGTATCGGTAGTAGTTTGTGGTATTTCTGAGGTAGCGGAGGGAGTAATTTGCCAGTTGGTTTGGCCTTGTAAATTTTTAACAAGATGAAGTGCAAGACCGTTGATATGTAATTTACCGACTTCTAATTGCTTATGAAACAAAGGGAGTAAACGTACTTGAATATCTAATTTTTGTATTTCTGCAAAGGGTTTATTTCCAAAACCTGGTGTGTTACTGAGTTTTGCATCATTTAATTGCAAGCCAAGCCAAGGAAAGAGTGACCATTCTATATTTCCACCTAATTGAAGTTGACGTCCCGTGTATTTGCTGACAGCTTGGCTAATTTGTGGTTTCAGGTCATTCGGGTTAACGAAAACAACTAAGCCAATAACGGCAACAAGTACCAATAAAATGCATGTACCAATAAGTGTTAGCAAAACACGCAGTATTTGAGTCATGAATTAATTTTCCTATAGATGTATGGATTACTGGAAATACTTTCTTACTCATCAATATCAATATCAATATCAATATTCTCTAATCGGTATACAGTATAAGCAGGCTCTTCATAAGGATGTGCCTGTTTTAAAGCCTTAATGACGGACTTAATTACCGTATCATCACAGACCATTTCTACCAAATATTCCTCAATAGTTTCAAGTCTTCCTTTTTCACCTAAAGTCGGGTTACTCTCTTCCAATGGATAGAATTGACCTTGCCCAAGTACTTGCCACGAGCAATGTTTGTAATTTTTGAACTGGCCAGCGCCTTTATCAAACATCGCTTGTTTGACGTGTTCGAGTACATTTTCGGGAATATAAACAGCAATTTTATACATAATTAATAGTATAACAATTATTTTTCGAATGGGTAATGCTATGTTGAATCAAGTTAAACAACTTGTTATAAAACAATTATGGCACAGTTATATGGCTGATCTAAGGCCAGTGTCACACATGCAAACCGTCTTACAACAGCAATATAATGAAGTTCTATCGTTAGACCATTTTGCAATAATTGATTTGCCAGGACCACATACTGGCATAGTTTCACTTATCAAATTATTTTCTTTTTTAGATTATGAAGTTCGTGGCCAAGATTATTTACCAGAAAAACAGAATGAATTTTTTTGGCTAGCTGAAAAATCGTCGAGTACAGCATATGCAGTAGAAGCTTTGCCTCAAGTTGTAGTAGCAGATTTTCGTCGTGAAGCTTTGGTTCCTGAAGTGCGAAAAATTATTGATGCGTATGCATCTCAATCTAAGCCTTTAAATATTGAAAAATTATTAAATTTGTGGGAACTAGCTTTAGCTCAAGATCGAGTTGCGGCTTTAGAATTAGTTAATTTAATCATGGATTATCTCAAGGGACGTGATTGGCCCTTACCGAGTATTGAAGAATTTGAAATAGTAAAAAACTATAATGAATTGTTGGCTTGGGTATTGGTTATGGGCAGGCAGGTTAACCATTTTGCTTGGTCTATCCATTTATCTAAAAATTTTAGTAATTTACAAGCATTTAATCAATTTGTTAGTGAAATTTTACTGATTGCTTTAAATGAAAAGGGTGGAGTTATTAAAGGTCAGCTTGAAAAAGGTATTGAACAAAGTTCTACCTCACCAATTACAAAAAAAGTAGTATTAATAGATGGAACGATTGATTTACCGGATCGATTTATTGAATTTGTTTGGCGTTATTCTGTATTGCCAACTGGCGAAAGACCTAATTTATGGAAGGATTATTTTACTGGATTTGTTGCGAATCATGCGGATAGAGTAGTTGAATCACTTTATCTGATTTAGATTCATAATCTATTTTATTGTCGTAATGATATAATTTTAAATAGCAAGTTTTTGCTAGGAAAGGGCTTTTGCGAATCGATAGATAGACATAGGTCTGTGTGGCTGCCGAGTTAAATGCTTTCGGCTTTGCAATTTCAAGTGTTATGGATATGTATCTAGTTTGTTAGTTTAGAATGTTTTAGGTTTATCAATATCATGAATGAAATTTATTATGTAACGGGGAATGGAGGAAAATTTGAAGAAGTTGCCGATTTTTTTGCAAAGAAATATTCTAAAATCGACATCAAACAATATGCTTTGAATATCGACGAAATCCAAAGTTTAGATCAAAAAGCCGTGATCCGAGATAAAGTTGAAAAGGCTTTTACTAAAGTCCATAAGCCTTTATTGCTTGATGATGGCGGTATTTTTTTTGATGCCTATAATCAATTTCCAGGGACTTTATCCAAATTTGTTTTTCAAGGTTTAGGATTTAAAGGATTATTTAAATTGCTTGAAGACGACAATCGTGCTTCATTTATTCTACAGTTAGCCTATACCGATGGAATACAAACACAGTTATTTGAAGGAGTTTGTAAAGGTACTATTATTAAGCCAAATAATTTAGCAAGTCATCCCGAACTGCCGTTTACAGCTATTTTTAAACCCAATGGATCGGATAGAACACTGGCGGAGTTGCGTTATACCGCTGATTTTTTTCAATATTCCTTTCGCCAGCAAGCTTTAATGAAATTTATTGCTTGGTATGAAACGCAGTAAAATGGAAAGTCAAACAAAATACGATGTTATACAGCGGCGCACTATTTTATCGGCTTCGATAGGAACCGTTTTAGAATGGTATGATTTCACTATTTACGCCTATCTAGCTGCTATTTTTGCGACACTTTTTTTTCCAACGTCATTAAAGAGTGTGGCTTTGATATTCAGTTACGCAGTTTTTGCTATTGGTTATATTGCACGTCCTTTGGGAGCATTATTATTCGGCCATTTTGGCGATACACGCGGTAGAAAAAAAACATTAACTGTAACAATTTTGTTAATGGCAATAACAACCTTAGCTATTGGATTACTACCGAATTACGAAACTGTGGGAATAATCGCTCCTTTATTATTAGTAATATTACGCTTACTACAAGGTATTGCGGTAGGGGGCGAAGCATTTGGCTCTGCTTGTTTTATTGTTGAAACAATTCCGCAAGAGAAAAATGGCTTATTTTCATCTTTGATATGGTCCAGCTCTGTGGTGGGGATGTTATTAGCATCGTTAATTGTTTTTATAACGTTTATGTTATTTCAAGGAAAGTTGCTCTATACCGTTGGATGGCGTTTACCTTTTTTATTAGCCGCACTCAGTGGTATCGTTGGTTATTATATTCGAACTAAAACCAGTGAAAGCTATGTGTTTCAATGTTTAGAGCGCGATAATTTAGTTGAAAGATTTCCTTTAAAAAAAATTTTAATTTCCCATAAATTATTAATAGTACAATTAGTGGGATTATATTTATTATCGGCACTAATTACTTATTTAGCTTTTATTTTTATGCCGGTGTATTTTTCTGATGTTTTAGGACATTCTAGGATAGAGGCTAACGCGATTAATACGGTGATGCTCTTATTACTAATGATTTTAGATGTTTTTTTCGGCTCTTTGTCCGATAAAGTGGGCAGAAAACCGTTAATGTTAACCGCTGCTTCGGGTTTTGTCTTATTAAGTTATCCACTTTATTATTTTATTGCGCATGGGAATCTCGTTACATTAATGCTCGGCCAAACATTATTTACTGTACTAGCGGCTGGATTTCAGGGTCCATTAATGGCATTGTCGATAGATTTAATTCCAACCAATATACGTTATACATTAGGTTCTTTGGGATATAATCTTGCTTATTCTATTTTTGGTGGAACGGCGCCTCTCGTGGCGATGTTTTTAATTGCAAAGACCAGTTATTTGGCTATTCCTGGTCTTTATTTAGCAATTGGCGCTTTAATAGCTGTTTTAAGTTTGCTGATGGTTAAGAAAAATAGCTTACTGTTTAATTAATGATCTTTATATAATGCGTTTGTCTATCGTAGGCGTTTAAATAGATTTCTCATGAAACTCGTTTGATGTGTTCAATAAATTTTTTACATTTATTTTTTTCATTTGTACTAAGCATGTAAAGGTTTTTCCAAGAACGTAGCCAAGTCATTTGTCGTTTGGCTAACTGGCGTGTCGCAATAATGGCACGTTCTTGCATCTCTGTATGAGAAAGTTCGCTAGCGAGATAACGCCAAATTTGACGATAACCGACAGTACGAATAGAAGGTAAATCACTGTTTAAGTCGCTACGTTCAAATAAATTTTCTACTTCTTCAATAAAGCCTTGTGCAAGCATGTTTTGAAATCGATTTTTTATAATCTGATGGTGATGACCTCTGTCATCGGGGATAAGTGCAATATTAATAAATTGATAGGAAAGTGATGTACATGACTGCGATTGTTGGATCTCTGTTAATGTTTGTCCTGTTATTTCAGCGACTTCTAAGGCACGTAAAATACGTTGTGGATCATTCGGATGGATACGCTGCGCAGTTTTTGGATCAATTACTTTTAAACGTATGTACAGTTTTTCTAAACCTTGTTTTTTTAACTCTTGTTGCAATTGTTGACGTAGTTTTGGATTAGCTTTTGGTAAAACGGCAATACCTTGTTGCAAAACATGAAAATAAAGCATCGTTCCTCCGACTAATAGTGGAATATGCTTTTTTTTAAAAATATCTTCGATAGCAACGAGTACATCTTCGCAAAAGTTGCCGGCAGAATAAGCTTGTGAAGGGTCGCGTATATCAATAAGACGGTGTGGTGCTTGTTTAAGTATGTCTGGTGTTGGTTTTGCCGTACCAATGTTCATTTCCCGGTAGATCATTGCCGAGTCAACACTAATGATTTCTGCAGGTAACTGCTGAATCAGTTCAATGGCTAAATCGGTTTTTCCGGTAGCGGTAGGCCCCATTAGGCAAACAATAGGTTTTTTAACGTCCACGCAAAAATAACCTATCGATTTCAGAAAGTGATAATTGTTTCCATGTCGGACGTCCATGATTGCATTGATTACTGCGTTCTGTTGTTTCCATATCACGTAACAATTGATTCATTTCGAGTAAAGTCATAACTCGATTCGCGCGTATCGAGCTGTGACACGCGATGCTGGATAAGAGTTCATTGATTTTTTCTGGAACCCGCTGACTCGTTTCATTTTCGTTTAAATCACTTAAAATATCTTGTATGAATTGTTTAATATCAGTATGCGCTAACAGTAATGGAACCTGACGGATGATAATTGTTTCCGGAGCTATAGTTTCTAGTTCAAAACCGGATTGTATGAGTAGCGGTTGATATTCTTCCAGTATCTTAGCTTCTTTGCTGGAAAGACTTAAACTAATAGGAATTAACAGGTTTTGAGTGCTGACCCCGCTATTTTTTATATCGTGTTTGAGGCGCTCAAAAACAATACGCTCATGTGCTGCATGGATATCGACTAACACTAAACCAAGTGTATTTTGAGCAAGTATATAAATACCGTGTAATTGTGCAAGAGCGAAGCCCAAAGGTGGTGTTTTTTCCAATAGCTGATCCATTTGCTTAGGAGATGTTAATACGGTATCACCACTTATTATTGTTTTTTTTGATAAATGATTTGTTTGGACCATTTCTGTTTTGACGGGAAAAGAGTCAGTAGTGGAAGGAATCGGTGGTGATTCTATCTGTAATGGAAAAAAATTTTTTTTTGTTACGTAATCGTATAAATTTTCTTTTTCGGATGCTAGGATTTCGTTTGTATTCAGAGACTGAAGTTGAAAAGCAGAGGTGAGTTCATTAGATACCGGGAATGTTTTAGCTAACGCCTTGTGTAGGCATTGTTTCACAAAATCATAGACAGTTCGACTTTCTCGGAAGCGAACTTCATATTTTGCGGGATGTGCGTTTACATCGACAGATTGCGGTTCAATTTCGAGGAATAAAACAAATGCAGGATGACGACCATTGTATAAGACATCGTGATAGGCTTGTTTTACAGCATGGTTTATTAATCTATCTTTGATAATACGATTATTTACATAGAAATATTGCAAGTCGGGTTGACTGCGCGAAAAAGTAGGAAGGGAAGTCCAACCCCATAGGTGTAAATCCAGTGCTTCTATATCGATATAAATAGCGTTTTCAATGAACATTGAACCACACAAGGATTTAATACGTTCCTCCTGAATTATTTTGTCGAGTGCGGGGCGAAGTTGATGAACCAATCGTTTGTTATGATTTAGCGTGAAACCAATCGAAAAATGGCTAAGGGATAAACGTTTGACAAGTTCTTCGATATGTGAGAATTCCGTTTGTTCCTTTCGTAAAAACTTTCGTCTGGCCGGTGTATTAAAAAAAAGGTCGTTAACTTCAACAATTGTTCCTTTACGATGGGAAATGGGTGCTAGGACAGGGCCATTTTGATAATCGACAATAACTTGCCAGCCTTGGTTTGTCGTATCGACGGAAGAGCTAAGGTTAAGACGAGAAACAGAACTAATACTAGCTAAAGCTTCGCCGCGAAATCCCAATGTTTTGATCTGTGACAAATCGTCTAAATTATGTATTTTACTAGTCGCATGGCGGTCTAAAGCTAAAAGAAGGTCATCCTTATGAATTCCGTGCCCATCGTCTTGAATACGAATGCGTTGAATACCACCTTTATCAATGTCAATATTAATCTGTGTACTAGCGGCATCTAAGCTATTCTCAACAAGTTCTTTAACAATAGAAGCCGGACGCTCAATGACTTCTCCCGCGGCAATTTGATTAGCGAGTTGTGGCGTTAAACGTTGAATACGAGTTGACATAGTGTACCGGAAAATAAAAATTGATTGGATTCTAACAAATTTTCTGATTACTGTCCGTGATGGAAGCCATAAAAATAGTATTTCGTAAGAGCAAATAGTGTCACGAGGCGTCTGAATTGCGGGAATAGATATGCCTTGAGGGGGAGATCATGCAAATGAAATTCTATTAGAAAATTTTCCCGCAGGATCCGGATTTAAAGGTGATTGATCTAATAAATCAGAAATAAATGTATTGTAATCGCTAATGGAATAGCCGTTGGGCAGAGGCATTAATTTCTTTAATTTGATCAGAAGTTTATTTGCATCTAATCGTTCTTCGAAAGGTAATAACATAACCAGGCTGAAATCATATAGAATAGAAATTCTATTTTGATTTACATTTATAAATTGG
>JAVHYG010000027.1 GCA_031119195.1 Rickettsiella sp.
TTATAGTTTGTTAATCTCCATCAAGAAGCTTCTTTATCCTATTTTGTAACTCATCAACCGTATCAAGGAGATGAGAGTTTTTCTTAATAAGCTTTTTGTTAACGGTTGTTAAATCTTCAGTCTTTTTTTGCTCGTCTTCAAACTGCTGCAGTAGTTCATTATATTTTTTCTGCAAATCATCATATTTATTCGCATTTTCTATCTGCTTAGCTTTACATGTATTTAATTTTTCTTCTAAGACACTTAATTGTTCTTCTTTTTGATAAAAATCTTGTTTCAGTTTATCAAGTTCATCTTTGATATTTCTATTTTCATTTTCAAGTTCCTCTCGTTTTTCTTTACATTTTTCTTTCTCCTTTTCTAATTTTTCATTTTCTTTTTTTAATTTATCGAGCAGCTCTCGAATAGCTTTATTTTCTTTTTGTAGATCCTCAGACTTTTCCCTACATTTTTCTTTCTCCTTTTCTAGTTTTTCATTTTCTTTTTTTAATTTATCAAGTTCATCTTTGATATTTTTATTTTCGTTTTCTATTTCCTCGCGTTTTTCTTTACATTTTTCTTTTTCCTTTTCTAGTTTTTCGTTTTCTTTCTTTAAGTTATCCAGCTCTTCTCTAAGTTCTCTATTTTCATTCTCCTTTTTATCTTCCCTTTCTCTAAGTTTATCTTTCTCTTTTTTTAGCTTTTCCTTTTCTTTCTTTAAGTTATCTAGCTCTTCTCTAAGTTCCCTATTTTCATTCTCCTTTTTATCTTCTCTTTCTCTGAATTTGTCTTTCTCTTTTTTTAGCTTTTCATTTTCTTTTTTTAATTTATCTAATTCTTCATGAATAGTTTTAGTTTCACTTACTAGCTCTTCATGTTTTTCCCTACATTCGTCTTTTTCTCTTTCTAGTTGTTTTTTTTCATCCTCTAACTTTTTAATTTTCTCCAATAACTCCTTTACTCTTTTTCCTCCACGAAGATCTTGTAATGGGCCATATTGCATTGTTTTCATAGTATTTCCTTATTTTTAATGGATAAATATTTCTAACAAACAAACTATGAAAGATATTTTTTAAAAGTTAAAGTAAATTCAATATTTTGTCTTTTTGAGGCTAGATATATCTATTAATGGTATAAATAAGTTGAAAACAGTAGTTAAGCTTAAGGGTGGTCTTCAATTGCACACGATGGAGGTCTAAAAGCGCAAGGGGGATATCTCTAAACGTTTTGCCAAACTGGAGCTAAATTTATTTTCAGAATCCCATTGCTTTTTAACTGCTAACCACTCCTCATAACGTGGATACATAGCACGAAACGCCTGTGGTTTTAAACGCGCATCTTTTGCTAAATAAACACGTCCACCGGCTGTAATAACCATAGCATCCAAATCATCTAAACAATTAAACAGTTCTTGATTAACAATGGGCAGATCGACTGCCAAAGTAAATCCTGATAAAGGAAAAGATAAAGGTGCTAAACTTCCTTGACCAAATCTTTTTAAAACAGCTAAATAAACAGGAAATTTTCTCCTATTCAAAATTTCTAAAATTTGTTTTGTAACTACAAAAGCCGATTCAAAGGGCACTGCGCACTGATACTGTAGAAAACCTTGCTTACCGTATAATCTTGGCCAATGGGTGAGGCGATCCAAGGGATAAAAAAAATCGCCATAGCACAATTTAGAGGGGGCTTCCTTTTTAGCTAAACGCTGATAATAATGATTGTTAAAGGCTTTGATAAACTTTTGATGAAGCAAACCGCTGGGTAAACAAAAAGGTAATTGATACGTTTTATGCGAATGTGAAACAAAAGGTTGACGTTTCTGATCTAATGACAATGCTTCTAAATCAGCGTGGCGAGCACGCATAATAACACTTCGACCTAAAGGCAAATTAAGACCATCCAGCCAAGCCACTGCATATTCTTGCGGGTTTTCTTGAGAAAAAAGATCGAACGTTTCTGCTAGGTCATTAGCAGTTTGATATTGGACAACTACATAAGCACTTTCAACTCGTTTAAGTTTTAGGGTTATGGTACCAATAATTCCTGTTAAACCCATGCCACCTATGGTAGCCCAAAATAATTCCGGTAAACTATCTGGCGAACACCACACTCTTTCACCATTTGCGACTATCAACTCTAAAGCTAATACATGATTTCCGATTGAAGCATTTTGAAGATGATTTTTTCCATGGACATCCGCTGCCACACAACCACCTAAAGTCACATTACGTGTTCCCGGTGTTACTGGTAAAAACCAACCACGTGAAACGATAACATCAAGCACCTTTGCCAAAGAAATACCTGCTTCAACAGAAATAATGCCTTGCTGCTCATCAAACTCAAAAAAACGATCCAAGCGTTCTGTTAAAATAATATGTCCCTTGTTATTTAGCGCCGCGTCACCATAACTACCTCCTAAACCCCGCACAATACAATTTGATGTTATGACATCTAATCCCAAATATTTCTCAGGACGTAATACAAAACCAGGACGTTGGATAGGATAGCGATTAAAACTTCTCTGATAATTTTCACATAGATTCATAAAAAATCACTCTGTAGCAGGTATTAACGCTCGCAACTTCAAGTCTGGCAAACCATCTAAATATTTTCTTATCGACTTAGCGTTATCCATCTTTAAAACTTCTTTTAATAAATATTCAGCCTGCTGAAAACTAATGCGCCGTATTACAGATTTTACTCGTGGAATCGAAAAAGAATTCATACTTAACGCATCAAAACCCATAGCCAACAACAAAGGAACAGCCAAGGGATCACTCGCCATTTCTCCACAAATACTGATGGGTTTTTGTGCCAAATGTGCTGCATTTACTATTTGAATGAGCGCCTGTAAAACAGAAGGTTGAAAAGGATCATAAAGATTGGCAACCCGCGCATTGTTACGATCCACAGCTAACATATATTGGGTCAAATCATTACTACCCACCGATAAAAATTCAACCCGATTTGCTAATGCATATGCTTGATAAATCGCAGAGGGTACTTCTATCATAATCCCTATCGGTGGTTTACAAGCACTAGCATCTTCGTTTAACACTTTTTCATAGGCTTGATCAATTATACTCAAAGAATGATCTGCCTCTGAAACACAACTAAACTTTGGTAAGATGATAAGTAAATTATTAAATCCTTGGTTAGCACGTAGCATTGCACGAATTTGTATCAGAAAAATTTCCGGATGATCCAACGTTACCCTTATCCCCCGCCAGCCTAAAAAAGGATTGTCTTCTTTGATTGGAAAATAAGGTAAGGCTTTATCCCCACCTATATCCAATGTCCGCATTACAACAGGCCGAGGAGAAAATGCTGCTAATAATTGACGATATAAACCATATTGTTCATCTTCAGCAGGAAAACAATCCCGTATTAAAAAAGGCATTTCGGTACGATACAAACCAATACCTTCAGCCCCAGCTGTTAAAGAAAGGTTAGCATCTGCCATCAACCCTGTATTGACCCAAAGTGAAATACTATAACCATCTAAAGTTTCGGCAGGTAAGTCACGTAAAGATTCTAAACTATTTGAAAATTCACGTTGTTGTGCGATTAAACCAATAAAATTTTTCTTTACTCGTATTGAAGGGCCTACAATAAGCCGACCTTGTGCACCATCTACAATTAAAGTTTGTCCTTCAAGTTGATTAACGGGTAAATTTTCTACTCCCGTAATTGCTGGAATTCCTAAAGAACGTGCAAGAATCGATAAATGTGAATGACTTGAGCCCTTTACAGAAACAATACCCACTAATCGACCTTCTGTAACTTCTGCAAGTGCAGAAGGAGATACTTCTTCCCCCACTAAAATAGTCTTTTCGGGATACGAAACGGGCATATACTGTCCATTTTGTAAGTGCATTAATATTCGACGTCCAAGATCGCGCAAATCTGCAGCTCTTTCCCGCAGATAATCATCGTCCACTTTCTCAAAATGATGTACATGCGAAGCTATAACTATTTGCAAAGCCGCTTGCGCCCACTGCTCTGATTCTTGAATTATTTTAATGACCTCTTTTTCTAAACTCGCTTTATCCAGAATTGTTAAATAAACGTCAAATAAAGCTTGTTCTTCTTCAGGCAACACAGACTGCATATGTTTTTTTAACCGCTCTATATCATTACGTGCTGCTTTAAAAGCCTTTTTCAACTCAATTATTTCAGCTGCTATATCTTCTGTTTTTTTATGAGGGACAGCTTCTAAATCAGCAAACGGATAGGCTACTACGGCTTGTCCTATCGCTATGCCTGGCGCACTAGCTATACCTTGAAAAGAAATATCTTCTTGAATTTGTTTTTTATTTTCCTTAAAAGAGATCTCTCCTGTGGCTTCTGCATGAGCTAGTACACCTCCTAACTGCGCTGCCATTGTCACCAAAAAAGCTTCTTCCGTTTCATCAAAACAACGCTGCTCCTCTTGTTGAACAATGAGCACCCCTAATAAAGCACGATTGTGTAGAATAGGAACACCCAGAAAAGCTCTATAACGTTCTTCGCCTATCCCTGCGACATAGAAAAAATTCTCATGTGCGGGCGCATCTTCAACATTAATTAATTCTCCAGTCTTACCCACTAAACCAACTAAACCTTGATCAAACGTTAAACGAATCTTCCCCACAGACTGCGGATTAAGCCCGTCTGTTGCTAATAAAACATAAGCTTTTTTAGCATCTAATAAAAAAACTGTACAGGCTTGAGTATGTAACGCTTCACGAACACGACTTACTAATATTTGCAAGGCTTGTTCAAAGCGCTGCGCGCTACTGACTTCCTGAACAATACGACGAAGCACCTTTAACATAGGTAACTACCTAACAATTTATGATTTAAACCGTAAAAGAGGGGGTATAATAGGTAGAATGTCTCGCCTATTTCTCGCAAAATCTTTTTTTTGTTATCTCTACCGTCTACCTACTTGAAGTAATCAACAAACACTTCTAAACCTCAGGAGGTAGGTGTACTCTCCTAAAAAGAAACAAAATAATATTTCTGCAAGCAAGTTAACACTTGCCTTTCCCACTTAAAATTTAGCTAAATACAGTGCTTCTTGCTCACTCAACTTTTTCCAAAGCTGAGCTATTAGCTGCTTTATGCACTCTTTTTAGCTGCACAATATCCACAGGAAGTAAGGTGGATAATTCTTCTAACGCTCGACGATAAACATGCCGCTTGAAGGTTATAACATGTTTTATAGGATACCAATACGATACCCATCGCCACCGATCAAATTCAGGAGAACGTGTGACATTAAAGCAAATTTTTTCAGTGTCTCCTACTAAGCGTAACAAAAACCATGTTTGTTTTTGTCCGATACATAATGGTTGAACGTGCGATCGTTGAAAATGAGGGGGTAACCAATAATATAAACAATTCTTAGTGCCTCCGAGTAATTCCACATCGGAGTCTTGAAGCCCTAATTCTTCATAAAGCTCCCTAAATAGGGCTTGTTGGGGGGTTTCGCCTAATTGCAACCCCCCTTGGGGAAATTGCCAAGCATGTTGGCCGATACGGCGCGCCCAAAGTACTTGACCACAATTATTAGCAACAATAATACCTACACCTGCGCGAAACCCTTTTTCATCGATCACACTCACTCACTTCTCTCCACATAAATTAGGTTTACATTGTTTCATAAAAATAATAGAGGGTAAACTATGACAAGAACCATTCTACATTCTCTTTATATTATTAAGTTTAGAAATGCTATTAAAGTTACTAGGCAGATATACCATTGGGGGAAATAGCATCAACCTTATCAATAGCTAATTTTAAAATGAATTCTCATGCTCAAAGGCAATAAAAACTATGCTCTAATTATCGAATAGAATCATATCCACAAACAACTCCTCCTTTAGAAAAAATGATCTGCCAAAGTTGAATATCACGCGCCCTGAAAGCCCCTGCACATGCCAACAGATAATATTTCCACATTCGATAAAATGGCTCATCATAAAAGGGTTGTAGTGAATTCCAGTTCTTTGCAAAATTAGCATACCAGGCCATTAAAGTCTGATCATAGTAGACTCCAAAATTATGCCAATCTTCCATCACAAAAAAGCTTTCGCTGGCTTTGCCAATCTGTTTTATAGAAGGCAAAACACCATTGGGAAAAATATATTTATGGATCCATAAATTAGGGTGATGTTGCGATTTATTACTGCCAATTGTATGTAATAAAAATAAACCTCCTTTTTTTAAGCAATGATATGCTATTTTCATATAGCTATGATAATTTTTAGGTCCTACATGCTCAAACATCCCTATAGAACAAATACTATCAAACGACCCTTTAATGGCTCGGTAGTCTAATAAACAAATCTCTACAGGAAACCCCTTACAGAAATCCTTGGCATAGCGATATTGTTCTTTGGATACAGTAACCCCCAGCACAGATACACCATGATTTTCTGCTGCATAACGACAAAAGCTTCCCCATCCACAACCAATATCTAAAACATGCATTCCTGGCTTCAACTGTAATTTTTCACACACTAATGCAAGCTTTGCTTGCTGCGCTTCATCTAAATTTGAACATCCTTTCCAATAGCCACAACTATAGTTAAGATTTTTATCTAACATAGCTTGGTACAAAGCATTTCCCTGATCATAATGTCGTCTACCCACTTCAAAGGCACGCGATTCAGCCTGCAAATTCCATACACTCATAAACAGTGATCGCAGCTGACTTCTAAACATATAATACAGAAAATGCTTATCTTTTTTAATCTTTTCCGCCAAGTTCGCTCGTAATAAATAATTAAAAAATTTATCTAAACGTTCACAATCCCACCACTTTGCAACATAACTCTCACCTAGACCTAGAATAGGATCTTTTAAAACAGAAGCATAAAAATTTTCATTGTATACATGAATATCTGCAGAATTTTTACCGTTTAGTGTTATCCCAGCTTCCGACAATAACACCTGAACCCATTTCTTAGTACGCTTCAAATCCATTGAAATGCTCCTATAATAAAAAACTCTTCCATAAATGCTAGAATACCCTTACAAGTAACAGCAACTTACGTTATAGTTCATTTCTCCGTAATAATTATTAGGCCCCCCTTAAATAACGTGTTATGTCTACTAACCCTTTGATAAATAACCTACTTTCTAGCAAGCCCCATGATAATCCTACTTCACAATTAGGATTAATTGAAACTCATGTTTCCTGGGTTATTTTGACGGGGGAATATGCCTATAAAATCAAAAAACCAGTCAATTTTGAGTTCTTAGATTTCTCTACATTAGAAAAAAGGAAATATTACTGTGAAGAAGAACTACGACTAGGACAGCAATTTGCATCAGAAATATACCTAGCTGTCGTACCCATTACCGGAACTAAGGAGCAGCCACAAATTAACGGCACAGGTCCTATTTTAGAATATGCCATCAAGATGCGTGAATTTCCGCAAGAAAATTTACTAAGTAGTTTATTAAAACAAAAACTCCTAACAGAAAATATCATTGATCAACTGAGTAAATTAATAGCAGATTTTCATAAAAAAACACCACTTGCTCCGCAAAAATCTCATTTTGGCCTTCCTAAAGAAGTCCACGCACCAACCAAACAAAATTTTGAACAAACAGCTCCTTTGCTATCTAATCAAACCGATATTAAACAATTAAAACGATTAGAAACATGGGCCGATGAACAATTTAACCAGCATTATGCTCTACTACAAGAACGAAAAAAACAAGGTTTTATTCGCGATTGTCATGGTGATCTTCACTTAGCAAATATAATTCTCTATAAAAACAAACCTATGCTTTTTGATCGTTTAGAATTTAATGAAGATCTAAGATGGACAGATGTAATTGCAGATCTTGCCTTTCTGATGATGGATTTAACTGAAAAAAAACAACTAAGGTTCTCTAACCAATTGCTTAACACCTATCTCAGCTATACCGGTGATTATCAAGGACTTGCTCTATTACCTTATTATTTAACTTATCGGGCTGTTGTACGAGCCAAAATAGCTTTATTTCGATTAGCACAGCCGGGGCTGAATGACAAAGAAAAACAAGAAATAAAAAACGAATATTATAATTTTATCAAACTTGCAGAGTTTTATACACTACCTTCTAACCCTTGTTTGATTATTACCCATGGATTTGCTGGCTCAGGAAAAACAACCACAGCAAAAAATATTGCTAAATATTGTGGCGCTATTCAAGTAAATTCTGACATTATACGCAAGCGTTTATTCCATATACCTATAAATTCTCGCTCTAACTCTGGGGTAAATAGCGGAATTTATACATCCGAAGCTACCAAAGAAACTTACAAAGAACTCGTCTATTTTTCCAAATTAATCGTGATATCTGGTTTTACAGTTGTTATTGATGCTTCATTTCTTCTTCAGGCACAACGAGCTATTTTTTATGAAATCGCAAATCAATTAAAAGTACCTTTCTTTATTTTACACTGTCAAGCAAAGGATTTTGAAATAGAAAGGCGAATAAAAAATCGATTAAAGAATAAAACTAGCGTTTCTGAAGCCGATTTAACTATTTTAAACGAACAAAAAAAAATTAGTGAGCCTTTGAACAATGAAGAAAAAAAACACACTTTTATAATTGATGATAAACACACCTCTTTAAAAACCGCTTTAAAAAAAATTTGTCCGCATATATTACCCCTAACTAATCACTAAGTCTTCCTTAAGATTACAAATTTATTATCTCAACATTGGGCATATCATTTATAAGATGCTATCGTAAACCGGTTGAGTTAAAATAATAAATTTAATGGGGAATATTTATGATTGATATGAACTTTATTAATGATTTGGCAAAGCAATTCAATGATAAGCTTCCACCTGGTGTAAGCAAATTCAAGAAAGAACTCGATAAAAATTTTCGCGCGGTTTTGCAAAGCGTATTTTCCAAACTTGATTTAGTAACCCGGGAAGAGTTTAATGTTCAAATTGGCATTTTAAAAAAAACGCGCGCTAAACTAACTCTTTTAGAGAAACATGTGGCACAATTAGAAATACATTTACCTAAAATAAGATCACAAAAAATAAGTAAATAATAACCATTAAACAAACGGGTTACAGGAGTAGAAAGCAATATCAGCCTAAAAAGAATAGTAACAAGGAGCTGTTATGTCACTAGCTATAATACAAACGCGCGCAAGTGCAGGAATAAAAGCAGCGCGCGTAACTGTAGAAACTCACATTTCTAAGGGACTACCTAGCTTATCTATCGTTGGACTTGCTGAAACCGAAGTAAAAGAAAGTCGAGACCGAGTTCGCAGCGCACTCATAAATTCACAGTTTGAATTTCCTATCCGGCGAATTACCATCAGTCTTGCGCCCGCTGACTTACCAAAACATGGGAGTCGCTTTGACTTACCCATCGCTTTAGGAATTCTAGCTGCTTCTAAACAAATCCCCAACGATGCGCTTAATGAGTATGAATTTATTGGGGAATTAGCTTTATCAGGCGAACTACGACCTGTTTCAGCCATCTTACCGTTTGCATTAGAAGCTTATAAAGCAAAACACAAAATTATATTACCGACCGATAATGCCTTAGAAGCCAGTTTGTGTCGAAATTGCATTGTATTACCTGCTAACAATATTTTACAAATTTGCTCTCATCTATGTGGGAAAGAACTTATAACACCCTATGAACGTACTGAAGAAATACCTGAATATAAATTTTCAACTGATTTAGCAGACGTTTATGGACAATCTCACGCAAAACGTGCTCTCGAAATTGCTGCAAGTGGCAAACATAGTTTACTTCTGATAGGACCGCCAGGAACAGGAAAAACTATGTTAGCTACTCGCTTAATCACACTATTACCTGCCTTAAATGACGATGAAGCTTTAGAATTAGCGGCTATTCACTCAATTTCTGGTAAAACATTAAATATAAATAATTGGAAATTACCCCCTTTCCGTACACCTCATCATACAGCTTCCCACATCGCACTTGTTGGTGGTGGTAGCCCACCTCGCCCCGGTGAAATATCCCTAGCTCACCAAGGTATTCTATTTCTTGACGAATTACCTGAATTTAGTCGGCACGTTTTAGAATCCTTACGTGAACCTTTAGAGTCGGGAACCATTACAATCTCGCGTGCAGCACGTCAAAGCGAATTTCCTGCGAATTTTCAACTTATTGCTGCCATGAATCCATGCCCTTGCGGTTATTTTAGAACTTTGCCTAATCGTTGCGAATGTTCAACTGATCGTTTACATCGCTACAATAGAAAGTTATCAGGCCCGTTTTTAGATCGTATCGATATGCAACTTAATGTCATATTACCTCCTAAAACTTTCTTTTTAAATACGCCGCAAACAGAATCCAGTGCATCCATTCGACTTCGTGTAATAAAAGCTCGCGAGAAACAAAAATATAATCGAAATAAATTAAACAGCTCTCTGTCAGGGGAAACCTTAAAAAAAGCCTGTAGACTCTCTTCTAAAAATGAAAATTTATTGGAAAATGCCGTTAAAAAATTCCAACTCTCAGCACGCGCATATCACCGTATCCTTCGTGTAGCGCGTACCATTGCTGATTTAGCCGATTCTGAAAAAATAGAAACCCCACATCTTATGGAAGCCTTGAGCTATAGATCAAAAATTCCGCTATCGATGAGCTAACAAGTAATTTTATGTCATTTTTAAATTTAAATGTTTGTTCTCTTTTAGATCTTCAGGAGGTCTCTGAAAAGGTTTATCTTTAAAAAAAAGTAAATCGGAGCTATCTAACAATAAGGTTTTTTTTCCTTCAACTACCGGCGGTTTATGAATCATTACAAGTTTATTTATTAATCTCAAGATTTTCTCTAAATCATCATCAGATAAAGTAGCGGGGGGATTTTCGAGCATAGTTAAAATATAATTAAAACAAATGGGTTTTAAAAAGAAAATTTCTTCTATAGGAGTTAATTCTCCTTCATTAGATAAGGCTAGCCATTGATAAAATAGACATAATTGCTTATCAGATTTTGATATTATTTTTAACATAGAAAAAAAATACTGCTCAGAAAAACTCCCATCGCTTATTAAATATCTAAATACACTCTGATTAGTCCTTATAATATAGCTTTTAAGCGTAACTAAAAGAGTGGCTGCTCCTGTTTCATTGTTTAATTTATCAATTAGCTCTAAAAGGAAAGGTAATTTTTTTTTATCGCCGTTTTCCCAAAAGATTTGAATACCTACCTCGCCAGTATTAACGCTACTTCGGACAAGTTGAGTTGCTAGCCATTCAATTCCTCCTGAAGAATTTTCAATTATTGCTAATATAGCTAAAAAGCTTTGCATATCTAATAATCTGCTCCATTTAAAAAATTCTATATCCTCCATATTTCTCAATAGAATTTGAGAAAAAAAAGCTTTACACGCATCCAGCGATTGCATTATTTGCATCAACATTGCTGTTAATTTTTTAGGTTTTACTTTTTGTACAACTTCAATAGTAGTTTTAGCTTGATCATTTTTTGCGAAAAGAAATTTTACAAAAAAATAAATTTCACTTTTTTTAGAAATTTTAAACAAATCAAATAAAGAGCTGGGATTTTCTAATAAAAAATTAAAAAATACCGGCATATACTTGTTGGAATAAACTAATTGGCAAATTAAATTAGCAAGTTTTTCATCTTTCTGTGAAAAATGAAAGACGTTTTTTAGCTCTTCAACTGGAATCGAAAAAAAATCTAAATTATTATTCTCTAAATTGAGTAATATCTGATAAGCATCGTTAATTAATTCTTCTTTAAAAATTTCAAATTTTGTTTTCCAATTAAATAATTTGATTTTATCTCTTTCCTCAAGACTCGCTAATTTAATGGTTATCTCTTTCCCTAGAATCCGAAGTACTTCTTTAGAAACTTCTGTAGTATTAGAAAATAATTTGTCTAAACTTAAAACTGAATCATGTGAATAATTCGGATCATAAACTCCCCAATATTCTTTATCATACATAACAGCAATAGCATGATTATGCGATAATATTAAATAGATATTAGTTTTTATTATTTCACTTTTAAATAAATAGCTTAATTCTTCTATTATAAATTTATCATGAATGTCCGCCTCAACTTGAATCTGTTTTATTTGGCCAATTTCATTAACAAATTCAAAATACTTAATATCTGCTCCTAAGATATTGATTTGAGAAATATTTTTAAAATCTAAGGAAGGAACAAATAGAGCCGATTTATAATGCGACTCCGACCAAGAACCATTAACAGTAAGAAAATCACATGTTGTCGTGTCTAACTGATGAAATGCAATGTAATGAATAAGTCTTTCAAAAATTTCTTTTAAGCGAATTGGCTTTTTTTCTAATGATCCTGGCATTAAAATAGATTTGCTTAAAGCTATTGGTGAGCCATCCCAATAATAAGCCTTAACCAACATTGCTCGCCACCAGCCCAATCTTCCGGCCAATGCCATCGCTGCATAACAAAGTGCAAAACCAAAACAATGTCCATTTTTAAAATCTTCAATTAGTTTATCTATTAAAATTGGATCATACTGGCTTTTTATTTCTTTCTTTTTTAGCTCTAGATAACGAATAAACTTATTTAAGATCACAGTCTGTGACATTATTTCTTTCCAACTAAATTATAGTAATTATTTGCTTTTAGTTTAAGAAAAATTTATTAAGACAAAATTAAAATGATTTAAGCTAAACAGATACTGCTGGGCTTGACGTTGAATAAATCCTAGATATAAAAAAGAAAAAACTATATAATAAATCTTATTTAGATGGATATATTAGATATGGACGTTTTCTCTATCTATACAGCTGATGATTGGAACTATAGATTTAAAGAGAATGAACAAGAAAACGCTTTATCTGACTTAGAAGCTGGCAAAATTCTCTATTGCCCACAACTTCGTTTTAAATTATATCCTGATGAACGACCTTTATTTATTCCCTATGTTGTCAATAAAAAAACTAAAAACATCAGTTTTAATATTCATACCGATTCATTACGAGGAATAAAAGCGGATAAAAAACATTGTATGCAATTAAAAACTATGTTAACTCGTTTTTCGCAGCAAGCAAAAAACTTTATGAATGCATTATTTCCGCAATACACTACGACACTAAGTATGGGACGCACAAGTTATCGACCTGTACAAATTAAAAATCGCAAAACTTCTGTCCGCAAGGATGATAGCCGCCTACATGTGGATGCTTTTCCTGCAAATCCAAATCAAGGAAAACGTATTCTACGCCTATTTTGCAATATCAACCCCTACGGAGAAAATCGTGTTTGGCGGGTTGGCGAATCTTTTCACGCCGTTGTGCAGCACTTCTTACCCAAACTATCTAAGCCCTTTCCCGGCATTGCTACATTATTACATTGGGCAGGTATTACAAAAAGTATTCGTTCCCATTACGACCATATTATGCTACAACTTCATGACCATATGAAACTCGACACTGAGTATCAAAAAAGAGTAAAATACACTGAAATTTGCTTCTCTCCTGGAAGCAGTTGGGTAGTTTCAACTGACCAGGTCTCGCATGCTGCTATATCAGGTCAATATATGCTTGAACAAACCTTTTACTTGCCAATAACCGCTATGAAAAATCCTGAAGCAGCACCGATAAATATTTTAGAGAATTTCCTGGGACGTCCTTTGATTTAAGTTCATTTTTTTCTAATATGTCCCTTCTTAAATCCACATTAAATTTGCTTGCTGATGGCAAATTTCACTCAGAGAAAGACCTTAGCCAATTTTTAGGTTTGCCGAACAGTGTTGTTACCGAGACCTTACAACAACTTTTACAACCAGCTATTAATTTAGAAAAGCTTGAAGGAAAAGGTTATCGTATTCCTGGAGGATTAGAATTACTTAATGAAAAACTAATTTTAAATGAACTTGCTGAAGCTTATTACTTACTTAATCAATTAGAAATACTTACAACGATTGGCTCTACAAATACTTACTTATTAGAAAAAAAGGGGATATTGAAGACAATCGCTGTCTTTTCAGAACAGCAAACTGCTGGACGCGGTCAATTTAATCGTACATGGATGTCTTCCACTTTTGGAAAAAATATTGCACTATCAATTTTGTGGCATTTGCCAAAAAAAATAAACACATTAACTGGTTTGAGCCTGGTTATAGGCGTAGCCGTTGTTCAAGCACTTGAGGAATATGGTTTAAACGGGCTTAAATTGAAATGGCCTAATGATGTAATTTACCTAGAAAAAAAATTAGCAGGTGTTTTAATAGAAGCATCCTCGTCTAACTCAGCAGCATTTAATCCAGTCGTAGTAGGTATTGGACTCAATCTTTATCATCCAATCGGTGTCTCCAACAATATCAACCAAGCGATTACAGACATATATTCGATTCAAAAACTACCGCCCCAACGAAATCGCATAGCAGGTCTTTTATTGAAAAATATATTAACAACGCTTTTAGAATTTCAAACCAAAGGCTTGACACCTTTTATTGAGAAATGGCAAAAGTTCGATTATTTGATAAACAGAGTTGTCGATATACAAAAAGACAATACTTTTGTTAAGGGGGTTGTTAGAGGAATTAACTCACAAGGTCAGTTAAGTATTGAAATTGCAGGGAAAATACAGCACTTTGTTGGGGGGGAAATCCAAATCAACTTAAATTAACAGTCTGAAATTGCTAACTAAATATAATTCATCTTTCGTTTATTTCTCGGATAACTCAGTTCTTACAACTTACCTTAATTAATGGATCCTGGATTTAAATCTTCTTTTCAATACCAAACCAACCTTTAATTTTTTTATCTTTCTTCAATAACGATTATTATAGATAAATAAGGCACTGCGTAGCAATTGTCTATCAAACTAGGTTATAAAAATCTTTATAACGCGAATTCGACATAACTAACTAGCAAAAGAAGCGATAAAGAGGGGGTTGTAAATGTAAGCTGCAACCGCAGCCACGCTACACGCGCTTAAAATAGCAATGTAATGGATAATTGGTCCCAAATTGGTACCTAGAGCATAAAAATATTAAAGACAAATTGCTAATCAGGCTCAAATTGACTACAATCTGGCTCTTTCTTGTTTACTGCTGGAATAGCTCAGTTGGTAGAGCAACTGATTTGTAATCAGTAGGTCCCGGGTTCAAATCCTGGTTCCAGCACCAGTAAAATCAAGCACTTAGCGCTACCCTCTCTTAAATCAAATTTAAACGTGTC
>JAVHYG010000160.1 GCA_031119195.1 Rickettsiella sp.
TTCTAGTCGATCTCGAAGCCCACGTAAAATAGCTAAGGTTTCTTCTATATTAGGTTCGGGCACATCGATTTTTTGGAATCGGCGCGCCAGGGCGCGATCCTTTTCAAAAATACTACGATATTCTTGATAAGTCGTTGCACCAATACATTTTAATTCACCCGTAGTTAGTAAGGGCTTAATTAAATTAGAGGCATCCATAACACCGCCTGATGCAGCGCCAGCGCCAATGACGACATGAATTTCATCGATGAACAATACAGATCGCGGTTCTTGTTTGAGCTGGGCAAGTAACGCTTTAAATCTTTTCTCAAAATCGCCACGATATTTAGTACCTGCTAATAAGCTTCCTAAATCGAGAGAATAAATCGTACTACATGAAAGTACAGAAGGTACTTCTTTGTTTACAATCGCTTGTGCAAGTCCTTCAACAATAGCCGTTTTCCCTACGCCAGCTTCTCCGACTAGTAACGGATTATTTTTACGTCGACGGCAAAGAATTTGAATGACGCGTGCTAGTTCTTCTTTTCTACCAATAAGTGGGTCTATTTTTCCGAGCCGTGCTTTATTATTGAGATTAATTGTATAAAGTTCTAACGGACTATTTCCAGGGCCTTCAATACCTATTTCTTCTTCCGTTACAAAATGACTTAATTTAGCTTCGTTGTTTTCTTGGAGTTTAGGTAAGCCTTGGGACATATAATTTGATAAATCTGAGCGCGTTACGTTTTCTCGACGTAAGAAATAAATAGCTTGGCTATCTTGTTCACCAAAAATAGCTGAAAGTATATTGACACCATTGACTTGAGTTTTACCACTCGATTGAACTTGAAAAATAGCACGTTGTAATACACGTTGAAAACCAAGCGTGGGTTGTATATCTAAATTAGGCTCAGTTGCTGGAATTAAAGGTGTTGTTGCCGCTATAAAATTATTAAGTTCATTTTGGAGTCGATGTAAATTTGCACCGCAGGCCCTTAGTGCTGCAATAGCAGTAGGCTCTTCCAATAACGCTAGTAATAAATGTTCAACTGTCAAATACTCATAACGTTTTTCGCGGGCTTGTTTAAAAATGGAATTTAAACTTATTTCAAGTTCTTTGCTAAACATGGTAGCCCTCCTTATCTCTAGCAGATAAAAACTCCGTGTTTTCTCGTTTAATAACGAGTTTCACAGTTATTAGTTTGTAAGCTAGTCCATGTTATGAAAATAATATTCCCTTTATTTTTAGCCTAGTCGAATTTTAAGGATTTGCGAATTTTTCGGTTTAAAAACGTTATTAAACTGCAGAGTAATATCGTATTTGCTCGGTTTATGTCGTTTCTTGTATTCGCACCTATTTTAGTTACATTATTTGTACTGTTTACAAATTTCAAACTAATATTTAGGTGCGAAGCCAGCGCTTGTACGACGTTCTTTGAATATTGATTTGGCTTCCTATTCGATAATCGTTTGAAATTAAGCCAGTGTGGGAGAAGTGTGTTTAGAGTACATATGATCAATCATTGCCTGACCAAAAGTAGAACAGCTTACTTCTTGAGCATCTTTCATGAGACGTGCAAAGTCATAAGTCACAGTTTTAGCCTGAATAGCGCCTTCCATTCCTGTAATAATTAAGTCGGCGGCTTCATTCCAGCCTAAATGTCTCAACATCATTTCCGCTGAAAGAATAAGTGAGCCTGGATTTACTCTATCTTGGCCGGCATATTTAGGCGCAGTGCCGTGGGTTGCTTCAAACATGGCTACGTTATCACTGAGATTAGCGCCTGGCGCAATACCTATTCCACCGACTTGAGCAGCCAGGGCATCAGAAATATAATCACCATTAAGGTTCAGTGTAGCAATAACGCTATATTCAGCGGGACGTAATAATATTTGTTGTAAAAAAGCGTCGGCAATAAAGTCTTTTATGATGATTTCTTTATTTGTTTTTGAATTTTTTAAACGCATCCAAGGGCCACCATCCAATAACTCAGCGCCAAACTGCTCTTTTGCAATAGCATAACCCCAATCTTTGAAAGCACCTTCGGTAAATTTCATGATATTACCTTTATGAACTAAAGTAACAGAAGGAAGCCCTTGATCAATTGCATATTGAATCGCACGCTTTATTAAGCGCTGCGAACCCTCTTTGGAAACTGGTTTAATTCCAATGCCACAATGCTCTGGAAAACGAATTTTTTTAACTTTCATTTCATTTTTTAAAAAGTTGATTATTTTTTTAGCTGCTGGACTATCACCTTCCCATTCTATACCTGCATAAATATCTTCGGAGTTTTCTCGAAAAATAACCATATTAGTTTTTTCAGGTTCCCGGATAGGGGTGGGTACACCTTTAAAATAACGAATTGGACGTAGACAAACGTATAAATCAAGCTGTTGGCGTAAAGCAACATTGAGTGAACGGATGCCACCACCAACTGGCGTTGTTAATGGACCTTTAATCGATACAACATAATCTTTAACGGCAGCTAAGGTTTCATCAGGTAGGCCAGTGCTTTTACCATAAACTTTAATCGCTTTTTCTCCAGCATAGACTTCCATCCACACGATGTGCCGATTATTTCCATAAGCTTTTTTTACAGCGGCGTCGACTACTTTTTTCATTACAGGAGTAATATCGATGCCAATCCCATCACCTTCAATAAAAGGGATAATAGGTTGATGGGGTACATTTAGTGAGAAATCGGTGTTAACAGTAATTTTTTCTCCCTGACTCGGGATTTTGATATGTTGATACGGCATAGGAAGTTCTCGTGTGATGCGTATTGTATAGCACTTATTTAGATACTGATCATATTTTACAGGATTTTTATTATAAGGCGAGATTAAAGCTGTGAAAATACTTTAACTGGACCTAAGAGAAAAGCCGTCTTTTGGTGTATCACTTTGTTGCCGACTTTTCTGCGGTACTCA
>JAVHYG010000161.1 GCA_031119195.1 Rickettsiella sp.
GTATGGTTAATACCTGATCGATGGTGTTTTCAATTTTTTCACGATCACTGGCAGAAGGGGAACTTAACACGTAATCATGAACGCGATCGCGATGTCCAGGGTGGCCAATGCCTATGCGCAGTCGCCAAAAATCTTTACACCCTAATTGGATAACCATATCTTTAAGTCCATTGTGTCCGCCGTCTCCGCCGCCTTGTTTAAAACGGGCAATACCTGGCGGTAAATCCAAATCGTCATGTACAATCAAAATAGCTGCCGTAGGAATATGATAAAAGTTGGCTAAGGCACGAATAGAACGACCTGAGTTATTCATATAGGTTGTTGGAATTAATAACCAACATTTGTTTCCACCCACTGTCAGTTTAGCGGTAGCACCATAAAACTTGGCCTCTGTTTTTAAGTTAAGTGATTCCTTGGCTGCAAATGCAGTTATGAGCCAGGCGCCGGCATTATGTCGACTTTTGGCGTATTCTTGGCCAGGATTAGCTAAACCGGCAATAAGCTGGATGGGTTGTGAGATAGACATAGTACTAAATAATTTAAAACAATTTTGCTAAGCTTATTGCGAATAGCTTCTGTGCTAAATTTCATTTTAATACCTAATCGAGATGACCACTAGTTAATTTAGTGGCCATCTGAATAAAGTTGTAGCATTAATCTACTTTTTATCCTTTTCACCCTGATTTTCGGCGCTATCCTCTTTGACATTAATTGCAGGAACTTCAGCTGATTCGGGAACAGCGGTGGTTTCTTCTTCTACAACCGCACGTGGAATGTGAATATTGACCACTAGACGGTCATCCTCATGCGTCAAGGCTATTAATTCAACACCTTCGGGTAAAGGAACTTGAGATAAATGTATCGATTCATCTAGACCTAGGCGAGAAACGTCAATTTCGATGTATTCAGGTAGGGCATCCGGCAAACAGCGGACTTCGACACTATTAAGCGATCGAGTTAATACGCCACCTGCATCTTTGACACCAGGGGCGGTAGTTTCACCTTTAAAGTGCAGCGGTACAGACATGATAATTTTTTCTTTAGCCGTAATGCGTTGTAAATCCAAATGGACTATACGAGGCTTATAAGGATGACGTTGTAAATCTTTCAGTACAGCCTTTTGTGATTTTCCATTGACATGGATCGTCAAAATATGCGAATAAAAGGCCTCATTTTCTAAGGCACGTAAGACTTGATTATGATCAAATGAAAGCGGTAGTGGTGTTTCTCCACCTCCATAAAGAATGGCGGGTACACGATTTTCAAGTCGACGTAGACGGCGGCTCGCACCCGTCCCAAAGCCTTCTCGAGTTTCTCCAGTGAGTTCAAATACAGTTGACATTTTATACCTCAAATATAAGTAAGCTATCCCGCGACCAGGATAGGGTGGGTAGTTTACGGGATTTTAACTTAAGTGGCTAGTCAAGATTTGCTTGAAACGACGTTACGACATGCATGTTTTTGAAGGTAACTATCCTTTTTTTATAGGTATCTACGTTATGTTATTAAGAGAGCTAATTAATTTCAACTCCCCATACAATGTTAGGCTTTTTTTCTACATTTACACAAAGATTAAGCGTTTTTCCGTCTGAATATGCTTTCCTTAATTCATCAAGTAAACCAATCTTAGCTTCTGTTAATGGGTCATAGCGATCTATTTTTATTTTAAATACATTATCATGTTTATCTTGAATAGTTATATACGGCTCTTCATTGTCTACGAAACTTTCGACAAAAGATTTTATTTTCACATTTTCGTATAAGCGTGTTTTGGGAAAGTATTCCTCACATTTATCTTTTAATAGTTTGCTTGCTCCAGCAAATACTGCTTGCGAAGTAAATAGGACTGTAATTGCTAGCAATAATCTTAAAAAAATATTTTTAACTTTCATAATCATACTTCCTGTAAATAATTTAATCTTTAAATTTTATTATTAAATACTGAAAGTTAATAGTACTAAATGAAGTAGACTTCTAATGAAATATTTTTTTTCATTGATGAAATTGCTTGTATTAATGGATTGATCACGATTTGAAACGGCATGGCTAAAAGTATTAAAAATATTGCGCTTTCTAACTATCTTCGTACCAAGTGAAATACTTTAATCCACAAACATCGAACTTACCGATTTTTCACTATTAATACGGCAAATTGTTTGCGCCAGCATATTGCTCAAGCTAAGTTGGCGGATTTTTTTACACTGCTGTGCTTTGGTGTGCAATGGGATGGTGTCAGTGACGACTAATTCATTAATACAAGAAGCTTCCAAATTCTTAATTACATCACCGGATAACACGGGATGTGTACAATAAGCCATTATTTTTTTAGCGCCATTGTCTTTTAAAGATTGGGCGGCTAAACAGAGTGTCCCCCCCGTATCGACAATATCATCGACTAATAAACAATTTCTATCCCTTACATCACCAATTACATGCATTACTTCGGTTTTATTAGGCCCAGTGCGGCGTTTATCAATGATAGCAATGTCTGCATCATTAAGTCGCTTAGCAATGGCTCTGGCACGAATAACACCACCCACATCTGGAGAGACAACCATCAGGTTATTTTCTTTGTAGAATGCATGAGATTGAATGTCTTTTAAAATTTCTGGTGTTGCATAGACATTATCAACCGGTATATCAAAAAAACCTTGGATTTGATCCGCATGGAGATCAACCGTAAGTAAACGACTAATTCCCACTGCTGTCATCATATCAGCAACCACTCTCGCAGTAATAGGAACGCGCGCTGAACGGATACGTCTATCCTGGCGACCGTAACCAAAGTAAGGCACTACAGCAGTGATACGTTTTGCTGAGGCTCTGCGTAATACATCGGCGATAATCACTAATTCCATTAAATTGTTGTTGACTGGCGGACAAGTCGGTTGTATGACAAAAACATCTTGAC
>JAVHYG010000162.1 GCA_031119195.1 Rickettsiella sp.
ACTTAAGATAAGTTTACGTGATTAATTTGCCTACTTATTTGGGGGAGAGCCAATGGGCTTTGCTTGAGCGCCTTTATCATTTTTAAAAATAAGGGAATAATCCGTTTACATCGTTTAGCGGTCATGTGTTCTGGTCTACTTTAATAGCAGAACAATGTGGCCGTTTTTGGCTACAAACTTGAAAACCGTGGCTAAATTATAACCACGTAAGTGAACTTTTAATCCTGCTTCTGAAATCAATAAACTTTCAAGCGAGACATCTCGATTTACTTTCCTGCTTTTTCTTAGACACGTAACCCAAATCTAACCGTGCTCACGTATGGATTTTAGATTTTTTAAACTGAAATACCAAGCATCGATAACGACAGCTTCAGGGCTTAATCCTCTTTTGGCAAGTGATAACATATCATAAGTGTATTTTTAGTCTTTTCGTCTGTCTTTATTATAAATTCGATAATCAATGGGAACGAATGTTTGTTCCTCATCCATGCCATAGCAGTTAATTAATCCTATTCCCGCAATGGGGTTGATTCCTGAATAGTGATAATTTACTAGTTCTATCTTTTTACTATGGGTTTTTGTTAATACCGTATCATCCGCTATGAATAAACAAGCTGCTTTTTTATCGATATAATTTTTGAGAAATCTTCCAAATTTTTCTCGGCTTAAAAAATTGGCTACTTAACCACCGGCTAATGATATTATGAGATACTTCAAGCGGCTAACTTCAGACAGGGCTATCCTGAATATCTCACACTACTCACTTGTAAAAAAGCTTTATACAGTTCTTTTGTGCATTTGGACTTCATCCATTTCTTTCTTGGGTTTATTTTTTCACCTGATACTTTATTCAATTCTTGTAGTTTATTCGCGAAACTACTGAATCTTATCAAAGTTATACAACGTTTTTTCAGCCCCGCCGACTAAGTTTTAAGATGATAGTTATACGTTAAAATTTAGACATTGGTTTCATTCAACGGGGTAATGGCAACATCCGTGGGCGCAAAACTACTGGGTTTCATTTGGAGTAAGTTAGGCACGAGCACATTTAAATGTGTACCTCGTAAACCATGATGTTCTTCAATCGTATCTTGCAGTTTTAAACGGTTTTGATATTGCAGTGTCACTTGCGTATTAAAGAGGTGACACGCCGCATCATAATTAATTTCGTACATAAACAACCTGAAAAAAATATAAATCAATTCAATCATTCCATCTATCAGGTTGCCCCAAAGAAGGGACTGAAAATGCCACGATCGACTTAAAAAGAAGGCCGAATGGGTTTTTATATTGATAATTTTATTATCATTTTTAGCTAAGAAGTTTCAAGCCATTTAATCTAATATTAATAATATTTTAATTTTTTAGAGTTACTATTTAAATAACTTAAATAATAAAAAATTAATATGATTATTCCAAAAACATTAAAATCAGCTGCCTTATCAGGAAATTTAGATGCAACTAGCCTCTTTTTAAAAAGAGGGGGTAATCCAAATCAAAAGGTTTCGACTGGTACACTACTTCAACATGTTATTCGACATAACTTTACAGAAATAGCTATTCTTTTAATGGAATATGGCGCAGAAGTAAATACACAGGATAAATTTGATAATACACCACTGCACGAGGCAGCTAAAAACGGAAATGTAATATTAGTAAAGCATTTATTATCAAAAAACGCTAACATTCTTATAAAAAATTTTGAAGGTAAAACACCAGGATTTATAGCAGCTGAATTAGGCTTTTTAATAGTTGCTAGACTGCTTCATCCTGCTGTCCAGACTACATTTGTAAATGTGCCTTCTTCTTTTTTTAAGTTTGATCAACGCACTATAAAAAATGCTGAAAAAGTGGAAATTGGAATAGATCCTTCTTTTATTAGGGGAATACAAAACTTTAATTTTTAAATCGTGCTTCAGAGATTTCAGTCGCCAAATTATTATAGCGTTTTCTATTTTTATCGGAAAAATCACGTTCCTATTCTTTGGCGACTTTAAGTAGTTCAGATTTTCCCTCATACGGATCCGCCAGATTAGCGCGTTAACTACTCAGTCCAGATAATTGAGTATTCTGCTATCTGATCCCAGTGTTTTAAGGCTTCATTCATAGCGTTAAAGTGCCAATATCGAAAGCAGCGAATCCAACGTAAGCTACATCGCTTATGCTTTTTTGGTTTGGGTTTGTCTCAAATCGATTGCTTATTAAACACGCAATACCCTCTTCAAGCTTAAACAGAATTTGATGCGTGAGTATATGATTCACTAACTTCATTCCCCTACTATCAAGTTGGATTTCGCGTAAGTCTAGATAGAAATGAGAATCAAGGACCATTAGTGATAAGGAGAATGTTGAAACTCCATCAAGCCATTGCGACTGATACCAGGTCCATATTAGCATCCTGAATAAGCCATTTTATAGTTAACTTCATTTTCTGAATGCGCTTTGGGTTTATCTAAAGAAGGTGTTTTAAAAAAAGAAATCAATGGCTTAACAACAGCAGACACACGAATAGTACCTTTTGCAACCCGTTGTTCAGCTGCTTGCAATTTAATACTTTGCTGTGCTAGTCGTGACTGATCCGGTACTGGCTTAAGTTGTTCTAGTAGGCTTTGAAAGATAAACAATTGGGTTAGTTTCTCTAAAGCTGTGGAGATATAAGCCGTTACTGGTATTCCTACGTGCTCCAAAAGTAATGGCAGCTGCGGTAATAGAAACAAAGCTATTCCTAAATAATAATAACTGGGATCATTATTAATACTATAAAAACTAAGTGCAGCACGTAATCCCCAGGTAATGTATTCTATAGAAATATAATCAGCAAACAATATTTCCAATAAATTAGGTATCAAAGCGAAATTCAAATTACCCCATTGTGATAAAT